>NZ_JBFUEP010000003.1:0-122775 GCF_056403895.1 Pedococcus sp. P2_E5 | reverse complement strand
GCCTTCGACAGCCGCGCCAGCGTCGACTCGTCAGGCATCGCGGCCAGCTGCTCCGGCCCGACCAGGGTGACGACCAGCTCCGCGCTCAACCCACTCTCCACGGTGAAGCGAGAAACCGACCACCCCTTCTCGCGCAGCCGCTCTTCGATGACGATGCCGAGTTCATTTGCCATGGTCGCTCCCCGCGTGGACTGAATTGGAAGGGTTCGTTCCTTCTGGATAAGAGGATGAAAGCATGATGGTTTGGGCTGCGTTCGGTAAACACCAGAACAAGACATTAAAGGTTTGGTAAAGCCGTTTGCATTGGCTTGGCGGCGCGGGAGGCTGGTACCGGCCCGGCCCCCACCGGGTCGGCTCTGCCGTGTCCGGCGACCTGCCTGACCTGTGGACCAAACGGCACCCAATCGTGGGAGTTCGCATGCACCTCCGGAACACAGCACCTGCCGTCCTCGCCGCCGCGATGGCGGCGGCGGTCATCGCCACCGCGAGTCCCGCCCAGGCCGCCAAGCCCGTGAAGCCGACCCCTGTCCCCTCGCACACGACGACCGTGGTGGGCAGGGATCCCTTCGCGGCGGCCCAGCCCACCGCCGCAGGTCACCTCATCCGCGACCTCGGCCTGGACGGCGGAAAGCTGTACGTCGCCTACGGCGACTACGACGCGAACACCGGGCCACAGCAGGTCCACACGTTCGACCCCGCGACAGGAGCGTTCTCAGGCAGCCAGCTCGAGGTGCCGACCGAGGAGATCAGCGTCTACCGCAGGCTGAGCGGCAAGCTGTACGCACCGATGACCGACCCGCGCCTTCCGTGGACCGCCGACGTCGGGTACGCGACCAACGCCACCGGCGTGTGGACCAACCAGATGAAGGCGCCGGCCGTTCACGTCTACGACGTGGCCACGCTGAACGGGAACGACCTGTGGATGGTCGGCTCGGTCGGGCAGTACGACACCGCTGTGGCGGGTGGTGGGGCGGGGGCATACCGGTCGACGGACGGGGGCCAGACCTGGCAGCTGGTCGCCAAGGACACCTCGGCCGTCGAGAACGGCTACGAGCGCTACTACTGGGCAGCCGCGATCAACGGCACGATGTACCTCCAGGCCAACGGCGTCTCGGGTGGTGCACCCCTGCGCGCCTTCAACGGGGCCACGTGGTCGACTGTCTCCGCCGGGTCCGTCGACCGGCCCTGCGGGACAGTGGCTGCCAACCGGGTCGAGGTGTTCAAGAACCAGATCGTCTGCGCGGGAGGCTCTGCCTACGGCGTCACCACGTTCAACGGTGTGACCGCGGTGACCGCCGCGATCGGCGGACTCTCCGACCTGGCCGTCCCGGGCGACGGATCCATCTACGCCCTGACGACCATGGGCGTGTACCGCAGCCTCGACGGCACCTCGTGGACGCCGTTGAGCACCGCACCTGCCGGCGCCCAGTCCGTGGCCGTGGTCAACGGCACCGTGTACCTGGGGATGAGCGACTCCACCATCGTGCGGGTCAACAACCTCACCGTCACCGCAGCGGGCTCCCCCGCGCCCCGGACCAGACCGCTCGGGTCACTCCACCGCAACGCCGTGAGGACGCCGACTTTGCCGCGGGTTCCGAGGGGTTGACCTCCACCTCGTCCGTTCGGCCCTACTAGGGGGCGAACTCGGCCGATCCCCGGCGCGTCCGAGCACGGCATACCTGCCCGGCTCCTACCGTCGAAGACGTGAGCACGCACACCATCCACCGCAGCACCAGCCACCACCCGCGCGTCCTGCGCGGAGCGCGGGGCTGGATCTGGGTGTGCGAGTGCGGTGGCGCCTCGTGCCGGACGCCGGCGCAGGCCCCGCTGGCCTGGCGTTCGGCGCTCATCGCCGCGCTGCTGCACTCGTCCACCGTCGCGCCCTGACGCCCGGTTCCCCACACCGGCTAGCCGGGGCAGGGCCGACGGGCTAGAGCCAGGTGTGCACCCGCACCGTCGTCCCGCTGTCGGAGGACCGCAGCTGGACGAGGTCGCAGAGCTGGTTGACCATCCACAGCCCTCGACCGTCGGGCTCCTCGGTGCTGGGGGCGAGTCGCCCGGTCAGTGGGTCCGCCACGACACCACCGTCCGTGACCTCGCAGACCAACGCCTCAGGCGTGCGCCACAGGCGCAGGGTGCCGCCGGTCCCGTGGACCACTGAGTTGACACCCAGTTCATGGAGCGCGAGCCCGAGGTCCTCGGCGCGTCCCTCCGGGACTCCGCAGACGCGAGCGACGTGCAGGGCAAGGTCTCGCACCGAACGCAGGGTCTCGTGTGTGATGGTGCGGACGATGCTGGCGGCCGGAGGATCCGGGAGCGGCGTCGCAAAGCCCAGGGCCCCGAGCTCGCCTCCGCCGTAGGACTCGTTGGCCCGGGCGGTGCCATCGTCCTCCGCCACCCAGGGGTGCGAGTGCAGGGCGACGTCGACCACCTCGGTGGGCAGCGCCCCCACCTCGTAGGGGCAGCGCAGCCACAACGGTGCCGTCGGCGGGATGGCGTCGTTGAGCAGCGCCTCGTGCAGCTGGCACTCGCTGACCTCGACACTCGAGCGTCCCGCCCAGAGGGGTTCGCCCACCCCGCGCGAGGGGCGGTCACCGGACTCGGTCACGAACTGGACCCACGCTGCGATGATCCGGGCGGGGTTGGCGCCGAGGTGTTCCATGTCGGCGAAGTCCACGTGTCCGGCCCCTTCGCCGAGGGCCGCCCGCACCGCCTGCAGCCGAGGGGCGGGCAAGGCGACGAGGACCCGTTCGTGGGCCAGCAGCCCGCCGCGAACGAAGTCGACCGTGGCGCGAACGAACGCATCCGGACGCGACCAGAACATCACGTCATGGACGTAACCGTTGCCGGCGCGCGCTTCCCCCACTGCGAGGGGGGAAGTCGTCATGCCCATGAAAGCTCCGTGCGCGCGCGGCCGATCGGGACGCAATGCCCCGGACTCAGGCAAAGGGTACGCCTCTGCGCGCCCGATGGGTGCCAGTCCGGGAAACCCCCTGAGCAGCGAAAACGTGTCATGGCCATCTCGCATCTGCGAAGGTGGGCGGTGGCGGCCTGGCGTGGTCGCCACCGCGACCCAGGAGGACCAGATGAAGATCGGCATTCCGCGCGAGGTCAAGAACAACGAGTACCGCGTGGCCATCACCCCATCGGGTGTGCACGAGCTCGTCGTCAACGGCCACGAGGTCTTCGTCGAGAAGGATGCGGGTGTCGGTTCCTCCATCCTCGACGAGGACTACGTCGCCGCGGGTGGGACGATTCTCGACACCGCCGACGACGTCTGGGGCACGGGCGACCTGATCCTCAAGGTCAAGGAGCCGATCGAGCCGGAGTACCACCGGATGCGCGAGGGCCAGACCCTCTTCACCTACCTGCACCTCGCCGCGGACCAGCCCCTGACCGAGGAGCTCGTCAAGCGCAGGATCACCGGCATCGCCTACGAGACCGTGGAGCTTCCGGACCGGTCGCTGCCCCTGCTCGCCCCGATGTCCGAGGTCGCCGGTCGGCTCGCACCCCAGGTCGGCGCCCACACGCTGATGCGCGCCCAGGGCGGCCGTGGTGTCCTCATGGGTGGGGTCAGCGGGGTGTATGCCGCGAAGGTGGTCGTCATCGGCGCCGGGGTCTCGGGGATGAACGCCGCCGCGATCGCCCTGGGCATGCAGGCCGAGGTGCTGCTGCTCGACCGCGACATCGCGAAGCTGAGGCACGCGGACGCCATCTACCAGGGGCACTGCCAGACCGTCGCGTCGAACGCCTACGAGGTGGAGCGGGCCATCATCGACGCAGACCTCGTCATCGGCGCCGTGCTGGTCCCCGGGGCCAAGGCACCCAAGCTCGTCACCAACGAGCAGGTCTCGCGGATGAAGCCCGGCTCGGTGCTCGTCGACATCTCGATCGACCAGGGCGGGTGCTTCGAGGACTCACGGCCGACCACCCACGCCGACCCCACCTACGAGGTGCACAACTCGGTCTTCTACTGCGTGGCGAACATGCCGGGCGCCGTGCCCCACACCAGCACCTACGCCCTCACCAACGTCACCCTCCCGTATGCCGTGCAGCTCGCCAACCGGGGATGGCGCGACGCGCTCAGCGCCAACCGACCGCTCGCCCTCGGCCTCAACACCCATGCCGGGGCAGTGACCTACGCACCCGTCGCCGAGGCTCATGGCTTCGAGTCCGTCGACCTGGAAGCCGTCCTCGCCGGCTGATCCCAGGTTTGGTCCCGTCGCCTGTCGGAGGGCCCGGCTAGCGTTGGGGGCGTGCTCCTCGCCGATGTCGTCGCCGCCTCGCGCGCTRCCACCGAGACGCGGTCCCGGCTCGCCAAGACGGCAGCCGTGGCCGACGCGCTGCGTGCGGCCGGCCCACGGGATGCGGCGACGGTCGCGGCATACCTCTCGGGGGTGCTGCCGCAACGACGCGTGGGGGTGAGCTGGCGCGGGCTGTCCACCCTTCCCGAGCCGGCGCCGTCGGCCACCGTCACGGTGGCGGAGGTCGACGCCGCCCTCACAGCGATCGGCGCGATCTCGGGTTCTGGGTCGGGCGCCTCCCGGGCTGCCGCCGTGGGTGCCCTCTTCGCCCGGCTGACCGCACCTGAACAGGACTACCTCCGCGCCCTGGTGACCGGCCAGGTCAGGCAGGGCGCGCTGGACGGCGTCATGCTCGCGGCGATCGCGGCGGCTGCACAGCTCCCCGAGGCCGACGTCAGGCGCGCCGTGATGCTGGCGGGGCACGCGGGTCCGGTCGCCGCGGCGGCCCTGACCGGAGGCAGTGACGCGCTGGCCGCGATCCGGCTCGAGGTCGGTCGACCACTGCGGCCGATGCTCGCCGCGTCGGCCCCGGACATCGACGCCGCGTGGGAGCAGGTGGGTGACACCAGCCAGGGCGTGGTCGTCGACGGCAAGCTCGACGGCATCCGGCTCCAGGCCCACCGCCACGGAGACGAGGTGCACCTGTTCACGCGCTCGCTCGACGACATCACCGAGCGACTGCCCGAGGTGGTCGAGGCCGTCCTCGCCCTGCCCGTGGAGTCCGTCGTCATCGACGGCGAGGCCATCGCGCTCGACGCGGCAGGACGTCCGCGCCCGTTCCAGGAGACCGCGTCGCGCACGATGAGCAGCACCGGAGTTGCCGAACTGCGGGCTCGGGTGCCGGTGACGCCCTACTTCTTCGACCTGCTGCACGTCGACGGCCAGGACCTGCTCGAGCTGCCGGCCTCCGCTCGGTTCGCGCGGCTCGCCGAGCTGGTCTCGACCCCGTCGCTGGTGCCACGGATCACCGCGACCACGTCCGCAGAGGCCGGAGAGTTCTTCGCCAGGCTGGTGGGCGAGGGT
The DNA here is from genome assembly GCF_056403895.1 of Pedococcus sp. P2_E5. Taxonomy (NCBI): domain Bacteria; kingdom Bacillati; phylum Actinomycetota; class Actinomycetes; order Micrococcales; family Intrasporangiaceae; genus Pedococcus; species Pedococcus sp. P2_E5. The sequence goes on along the minus strand of NZ_JBFUEP010000003.1, from coordinate 117,448 downwards.
CACGAGGGCGTCGTGGTCAAGGCTCCCTCGGCCCCCTATGCCGCCGGACGCCGCGGGGCAGGCTGGGTGAAGGTCAAGCCGAGGCACACGCTCGACCTCGTGGTGCTCGCCGTCGAGTGGGGCAGCGGACGACGCCGGGGATGGCTGTCCAACATCCACCTCGGCGCGCGCGACCCCGACACGGGCGAGTTCGTCATGCTCGGCAAGACGTTCAAGGGCATGACCGACGAGATGCTGGCCTGGCAGACCGAGCGCTTCACCGAGCTCGCGGTCGGCGGCACCGAGGGCTACGTCGTCACCGTGCGTCCCGAGCAGGTGGTCGAGATCGCCTTCGACGGCATCCAGACCTCGTCGCGCTATCCCGGCGGAATGGCCCTGCGGTTTGCCCGGGTGCTGTGCTACCGCGACGACAAACGCGCGGATGAGGCCGACACGCTGGAGACCGTGCGCGCCCTTCGCTGACCGGTCACCTGGACCGGCCTCGCGACACACGCGGCCGCCGACGTATCACCGGGCCACGCCGACCCTCTTGGGAGTCAGGACGTGCCACGGGGCGGCGCGGCCGAGGGGGCAACACCATGCAGACACGACACCACACCCGGCCGGACACGGCCCACCACCACCCGCACGTGCACAGAGCCGGTGCAGGCACCTGGCGCTGGCAGTGCGACTGCGGCGGCGCATCCTGCCGGACGGCCACGTCCGGGCTGAGCTGGCGTCAGGCGGTCATCGCGGCACTCAACCACGCCACCTGCCTGGCGCCCTGACGGGGCCGGCGACCACCGTCGGCGACACCTGACTCGGGCACGACGCGCAGCACCCTAGGCTGGGCGTCGTGCTCGACCAGGTCACCGCCACGCGCTACGTCACCCCCCTCAAGGAGGGTGGCTCCCTGCCCGGCATCGTCGAGGCCGACGACTTCGGCACCTACGTCGTGAAGTTCCGCGGAGCCGGGCAGGGCCTCAAGGTGCTCGTTGCCGAGGTCATCGTCGGCGAGCTGGCGCGCGCCCTCGACCTCAACGTCCCGCGGATGGCCGTCGTCGACCTGCAGGCACCCATCGCCAAGTACGAAGCCGACGAGGAGGTCCAGGACCTGTTGACGGCCAGCCTGGGCCACAACCTCGGCATCGACTTCCTGCCCGGCTCGTTCGGGTACGACGGGTCACGGCCACCCGCGCCCGACACCGCCGCCGACATCGTGTGGCTCGACGCCTTCACCGCCAATGTCGACCGCACGTGGAGCAACCCCAATCTCCTTGTCTGGCACCGCAACCCGTGGCTCATCGACCATGGTGCCGCGCTCTACTTCCACCACGGCTGGCCGGGCCGTGGCGCCGATCCCCGACGGTTCGCGACTCAGTCCTTCGATGCCAGCGCCCACGTCCTGGGCGACGTCGCGTCCAGCACGGCCGCGGCCCACGAACGCCTCTCCCCCAGCATCACGGCGGAGCTGCTTGCCGGTGTGGTCGACGCGGTGCCCGAGGCCTGGCTGGAGGAGGCACCCGGTCTGGACACGCCCGCCGCCGTGCGCGCGGCCTACGTCGAACACCTCCTGGCCCGCGTCGCGAACCCGGCGGCCTGGCTCCCCGAGGACCCGTCATGACCCTCCACGGCTACCAGTACGTCGTGCTGCGCTGCGTACCGCGGGTGGAGCGGGAGGAGTTCCTCAACGTCGGACTCGTCCTCTACAGCCAGGGCGCCGACTTCCTCGAGGCCGCCTACCGCGTCGACGCAGCGCGGCTGCACGCCTTCGCGCCCCAGGTCGACGTCGAGGACGTCGACCGCGCGCTGGAAACCATCTGCCAGGTATGCCGCGGAGTCACCGGTGGTGGGCTGCCCACCCTGGGCGGTCTCGGGCGCAGGTTCGGGTGGCTCAGCGCACCGCGGAGCACGGTGGTCCAGCCGGGGCCGGTGCACGGAGGCCTCACGGCCGACCCGGCGAGCGAGCTGCGCGACCTCCTTCAGCGCCTCGTCGACTGACCCGTGGGGCGCAGGGCCCACGCGGCCACGGCGCCCGCCGCGGCCACGTTGAGGGAGTCCACGCCTCCAGCCATCGGGATGGTCACGGTCAGGTCGGCCGCATCGAGGGTGTGGTGGGACAGCCCGTCGCCCTCGGTGCCGAGCACGAGCGCCAGCCGCTCGGGTGGGTCGGCGGCAAGCTCGTCGAGGCTGACTGCGTCGTCGGCCAGAGCCAGGGTCGCGACGGTGAAGCCGGCATGCTGGAGATCGGAGATGCCGCCGGGCCAGGGGTCGATGCGAGTCCACGGCACCTGGAACACGGTGCCCATGGAGACTCGAATCGCCCTGCGGTACAACGGATCTGCGCACCTCGGAGTGACCAGGACCGCGTCCACGCCGAGGGCAGCGGCCGAGCGGAAGACGGCGCCGACGTTGGTGTGGTCGACGATGTCCTCGAGGACCAGCACCCGCCGCGCGTCGGCGACGAGGTCGGCCACGGTCGGCAGCTCGGGCCGCTGCATCGAGGCCAGGGCGCCACGGTGCAGGTGGAACCCGGTGAGCCGTTCGATGACGTCGTGCTCCCCGACGAAGACCGGGACACCCTCGGCCTCGGCCCGCTCGACCAGGTCGGACAGGTCGGTCAGCCACCGCTGTGCCATGAGGTAGCTGCGGGGTCGGTGTCCAGCCTCCAGCGCCCGCCGGATGACCTTCTCCGACTCGGCGATGTAGAGGCCGCGCTCCGGCTCGGTGCGGCGCCGCAGCGCGACGTCGGTGAGCGAGACGTAGTCGGCCAGCCGCGGGTCGGCTGGGTCGGTGATGGCGAGGGGCACGGCGAGCAGGCTAGATCACTCAGGACACGAGGGCGCGCACGATCACGCTGACGCTGGCCAGGACACAGAAGGCAAGCACGGCCCGACGCAACCGGTCGCGGTCCAGCCGGGCGCGGGCCGGTGCGGCCGCGGCATACCCGAGGGCCATGAACGGGATCCACGCGAGGCCGGCCACGAGCTGTTCACGGGTGAACTCCCCCGCGACGCTCAGCCCGGCGACGGCCATGGCTGCTCCCACCAGGAAGAAGACCGACAGCGTGGCGCGCAGCCGCGTGGGGCGTTCGTGCTGGAGCACCAGCGCGAGGAACGGGCCGCCGATCGAGGCGGCGGTGCCGGAGAACCCCGCGATGGCCCCGGCGACAGCCGAGTTCACCGGGGTGGGTCGCACCTCGAGGGCCGAGACCGACGCGGCCACCGTGAGCAGGATCAGCACGCCCGTGACCACGGAGATCGCCCGGACGGACAGCAGCGCTACCGCGGCGACTCCCAACGGCATGACCAGCAGTCGCGCTGCCAGGGCCCACGACAGCGACCGCCACGCGATGTCGCGCGGACCGTGGACGAGCTGAACCACCGGCAGCGAGAAGCTGGTGACGAGCAATGCGCCTGGCATCAAGCCTGGTGCGAACAGCACGAGGAAGGGGGCCGCGACCACCGCCATGCCGAAGCCGATCGACGACTGCACGAAGGCACCGGCGAAGAGGGCCAGACCGAGCAGCAGGACCGGGGTCCAGTGCATCAGCTGAACCAGACGATCTTGATGATCCCCACGAGGCCGACCACGATGATGACGGCGCGCAGCACGAGCGGCGGCAGTCGGCGTCCGACCTTCGCGCCGAGGAAACCGCCCGCGAACGCGCCCACCCCGATGAGCAGCGCCACCATCCAGTCGATCCGGCCCCACGCCACCACCATGAAGGTGATGGCGGCCACGGCATTGACGATGGTGGCGAGGACGTTCTTGAACCCGTTGAGCCGCTGGATCGGTTCACTGGACAGGGCGCTCATCAGACCCATCAGGATGACGCCCTGGGCAGCGCCGAAGTAGCCGCCGTAGATGCCGGCGACCAGCACTCCTCCTGTGAGCGCCGCAGCGTGCCACGAGGCCTGCCCGATGCCGGCTTCGTGGCGGGCAAGGGCCCGGACCTGCAGCCGTGGACCGAGGACGACGAGCACCAGCCCCAGGCCGATCAGGACGGGCACGATCGCCTGGAACGCCTCCGCGGGCAGCACCAGCAGCAGCACCGCACCGATGACGCCGCCGAGCAGGGATGCTGGTGCGAGTCGCCGGAGCGTCCGCCCGGCGCCGTCGAGCTCGCCCCGGTAGCCGTGCACGGCCGTCACTCCCCCGGCCACCAGACCGACGGTGTTGGACACGTTGGCCACGACCGGGGGGTAGCCGAAGAACAGCAGCGTGGGGAACGTGATGAGGGTGCCAGACCCGACCACCGTGTTGATCGTCCCCGCCGCCAGCCCTGCGAGGAAGATCCCGAGGGCTTCAAGAACGGACACCACGTCACCCTAGCGACGACCGCCCCAGCGCCCGCTTCGGGCTCGCCGCACTGAAGGTGTCAGCGGGCACGGAAGGTCCAGTGGCCATCGACAGGTTGAGACCCCGGCCACGCCGTTACCGAGGCACCGGCCCCTGACCGGCCCGATGGGCAGCCTGCCGAACCAGCGTCGCCACCCTGTGCGAGTCACGCAGGTCGCTCCACACCAGGCGGACCACCGCAGCGCGCAGACTGCGTCCCTGCACCTGGGACAACGCCAGCGGCAGAGACACCGACCGCGCGCCGCCGACCACGCGGCCCTCTTCTCCATCGGACAAGGGGTGTGTCGTCAGGCCGCTGCGCGTGAACGTGCGGTCAACGGGCGAGCAGACGTCGATGCGTTTCAGGTCGCAGTCGACCAGTGGGAGCCCCGACAGCGCCAGCGCCGCGTGGTGCGAGGCCCACGTGTGCCTGCCACGGGACAGCAGCACGGCCCTCACCTCCGTCGCGTAGCGGTCCTCTGGTCGGTCGGATCAGGGTCTGCGGGTGCCCGCCAGGTCTCCAGCGGCACTAGCCACGGTTGTGGACGACACCTGTGGAGGCACCCCACCTGTGGACCGAGACGCACGGAAACGGTCAGTTGCTGCTGAAGGAGCAGGCCCCGAAGACATTTCAGTCGCCGCGCCCCGTCGCCCCAAAAACGCGCCACGACGCAGGTATGCCGCCCGCGCAGGTGCGCGGGCGGCATACCTGCGTCGTGCGGTTCAGGTGCCTGCGGGTCAGGACGTCGGAGGCTTCGGCTCCTCGGGTCGCTCGGGGTCCACCGGCGGAAGCGGCTCGACTGCGGGCGGTGTCGGGGCCACGGGGGGCTCGAACTCAGGCACCGCGTCCGCCGGGGGCGTCATGGGTGGCTGCACGCGCTTCACCGGCGCGGCGTGCTCGGTCGCCTCCTGGCTCGCCTTGCCGGCCATCCCGCGGGCCTCGGCGAGGGCCTGCATCGGGTCCTCGAGCTGGGTCTCGTCGAAGGCATCCTTCAGGGGACCGGGATCGACCCAGCCCTCGTCGTCGTCCGACCCGCCACTGAACGGCCCGCCGCCCTCACCACGCCCGAGCATGCCGCCGATGCCCTTGAGGGCGTCGGTGAGCTCGCTCGGGATGATCCACATCTTGTTGGCGTCGCCGCGGGCGATCTGCGGGAGCACCTGGAGGTACTGGTAGGCCAGGAGCTTCTGGGTGGGCTTGCCACGGTGGATGGCGTCGAAGACCTGCTGGATGGCGCGGGCCTGGCCCTGGGCCTCGAGGATGCGAGCCTGGGCGGAACCCTCGGCGCGCAGGATCTGGCTCTGCTTCTCACCTTCGGCGGTGAGGATCGCGGACTGCTTGGTGCCCTCGGCATACAGGATCTGGGCACGGCGCTCACGCTCGGCCTTCATCTGCTTCTCCATCGACTCCTGCACGGAGTGCGGCGGGTCGATGGCCTTGAGCTCCACGCGGTTGACGCGGATTCCCCACTTGCCGGTCGCCTCGTCGAGGACACCACGAAGCTGGGCGTTGATCTGGTCGCGGCTGGTCAGCGTCTGCTCGAGGTCGAGCGAGCCGATGACGTTGCGCAAGGTGGTGACGGTGAGCTGCTCGATGCCCTGGATGAAGTTGGCGATCTCGTACACGGCCGACTTCGCGTCGATGACCGAGTAGTAGATGACCGTGTCGATGTTGACGACCAGGTTGTCCGAGGTGATCACCGGCTGGGGCGGGAACGACACGACCTGCTCACGCAGGTCGACGTTCGCGCGCACCTTGTCGACGAACGGCACCAGGAAGTGGATGCCGCCTTCGAGCGTGCGTGCGTAGCGGCCGAGCCGCTCGATGATCAGGGCAGTCTGCTGGGGCACGATGCGCACCGTGCGGAACAGCACGATCAGCGCAAAGGCAACCAGGATCAGCAGGACGATGAAGCCTGCTCCAATGCCGTCCACGTCTACTCCGTTTTCTGACTCGCCGTGATGCCGGTGACGATCACGGTGGCCCCCTCGATGGATACAACCCGGACCTCTTGGCCGGGCTGGCATGTGGCGCCGCCTTGCGGCGTGCGTGCGGACCAGGTCTCCCCGCCCACCTTGACCCGACCGTCGGTCGCGGTCACTGCCTGCAGGACCCGCCCGCTGCGGCCGACGAGACCGGGCGCGCCGATTCCGTGGCTGGCCTCGGCCACCATGAACTTCCTGGTGATGATCGGCCGCACGAGCAGCAGGAGCAGCCCTGCGACGACGACGGCAATGATCACCTGACCCGGGAAGGCCACGCCGACCGCGGATGCCGCCGCTCCGGCAGCCGCACCTCCGGCCAGCATGAGGAAGACGAAGTCGACCGTGGCGGCCTCGATGGCCGCCAGGATCAGAGCCAGTCCCAGCCATGCGAGCCACGGATTCTCCGCGAACCAGTCCATGACACCCCTCCCTCTCAGTGGTCAGGCAACTCTAGGACGAAGGGGATGCTTCCGACGTTCCCTCGCCGGTACGCAACCGGGCCGTCCACCGTTCTCCTCGACGCTCCAGCTCCAGGGGCATGCCGAAGGTGGCCGAGAGGTTGGCCTCGGTGAGGGTGATCTCGACCGGACCCTGCGCGACGATGCGTCCCTCGCGTAGCAGGAGGACGTCGGTGAAGTTGGGCGGGATCTCCTCGACGTGGTGGGTGACCAGGATCAGGGCCGGAGCCTCGAGGTCACCTGCCAGGACGCCCAGTCGGCGGACGAGGTCCTCGCGCCCACCGAGGTCGAGCCCTGCGGCTGGTTCGTCGAGCAGCATCAGCTCGGGGTCGGTCATCAGGGCTCGCGCGATCTGCACCCGCTTGCGCTCGCCCTCCGACAGGGTGCCGTAGGTGCGGTCGGCCAGGTGGTCTGCGCCCAGCGCGACCAGCAGTTCGGACGCTCGAGCGTGGTCGAACGTCTCGTAGCTCTCCCGCCACCGGCCGACGACGCCGTAGGAAGCCGTCACCACGACGTTGTGCACGACCTCGTCGAACGGGATCCGCTCGGCCAGGGCCGCCGAGGCCAGCCCGATGCGGGGCCGCAGCTCGAACACGTCGACCGCCCCCAGCACCTCGCCCAGCACTCCGGCCACGCCGCGGGTCGGGTGCATCCGGCCGGCAGCCAGCTGGAGCAGGGTCGTCTTGCCCGCTCCGTTCGGGCCGAGGATGACCCAGCGCTGCCCTTCCTCGACCTCCCAGGAGACGTCGTCGAGCAGGGTCGCCTGACCCCGTACGACGCTCACTCCTGCGAACTCAAGGACGTCACTCATGGCACCGGACCCTATCGGCTTAGGCTGGTGCGATGCCCGAACTCCCTGCGTCCGTGCGGCTTTCGCTGTGGACGACGCACGCGTGGGCCACGGACAGCGCCCTCGAGCGGTCCCTCGCCCGCGCCCTCCCCGACATCGACCACGTCGCCGGCGACCTCGACCGCCTCGGTCTGTGGCACGACCTCGGTGAGCAGGCGGTGCTCGTCGCACTGCCCGCTCCCGGTGACCTGGTGGGTATGCCGGGCGCCTCCCCCGACGCGCAGGGCGCCGCCGCCGCGGTCGGTGAGTGTGTGTTCGTGCCCGGTCTCGGGGGCCTTCTGGTGCCCACCATCTCGACGTACGGCACCGGCACCGAGGGAGGCCTGGACGTCGGCACCCGGGTGGACTGGACGGCATACGACGCCGATCCCGTGCCGCGACACCGGGTGGAGGCGCTCGAGCCCTCGCAGCTCGAACGTCACCTGCGTGAGGAGATCCGCGCGGCCACCGAAGCGATCGATGCGATCGGCGGCCAGCCGTTCGGCGCGGGCGCGGCCCGCGAGCTCGCCGACGCGGCGCTCGGGGGTCGGTGGGGACTTCCGCCCGGGCTGCCGGGACGGGCCGCGCGCGTCATCGCCCTCGCCGGCACCATCGACTCGGTGGTCGACGTGGCGCTCGGCGCGGGCGACGGGGCCCTCACCGCGGCCGAGGCTTCGTCGAGGCACCGCGTCCTGCTGCGCCTGCAGCGGGCCTCCGAGCGTGCCCTCGCCGACGCGACGAACGCGGCGTGTGCGGTGCTGGCCGGCTGGCGACCGGCCTGACCACTCGGGCCTGACCACTCTGTGACCGAGAGTGTCGGCCACTAAACTCGGTCGGCATGGCGGACCCCGCAATCATCCTGGTGTCGGAGCACCACGCCGACACGCTGCTCGAGGAGTTCCAGAGCAGGTACCAGCGCGACTACGACCTGCGCACCGCTCGTGCCTGTGGTGAGGCCGAGTCCATCGCCGGAGAGATCCGTGACCGCGGAGACCACGTGGCGTTGTTCGTCACGGACTCGCGGCTGCCGGACGTCGAGAGCGTCCACGAAGCCTTCCACCGCTGGCGCCTGGTGGTCCCCACCGCCCGCCGTGTCGTGGCCGCGCCCTGGGAGTACTTCCTCGCGGATGGGCCAGGACTCCGGGCCGGCATGGCCAAGGGCAAGTACGACGCCTACCTGCTCATGCCGCGTGGCAAGCGCGACGAGGAGTTCCACAACGCGATCACAGACCTGCTCTCCGAGTGGACCTCGACGGTCCCACAGCCCGAGGTCGTCGTCGCCAAGGTGATCTCGCCGACCCAGGACGGACTCACCATGGCGATCCGCGACTTCCTGGACCGGATGGGCATGCAGAACCGGGTGTGGCATCCCGACGAGCCGGCGCTGCAGGACTACCTCGCGGGGATCCGCGCGCAGCTCGGCGTGGACGAGCTGCGCTGGCCCGTGGTCACGGCGGCCAACCGGACACCGATCCAGGCCACGAGCGTGCGCGACGTCGCGATCGCCGTCAACGGACCGCCGCGCCGCTTCGAGATCGACGAGGTCGTCGACCTGGCGGTCGTGGGCGCCGGCCCAGCCGGTCTCGCCGCCGCCGTGTACGGAGCGTCGGAGGGACTGTCCGTCGTCGTGCTGGAGGCCGAGGCGATCGGCGGGCAGGCCGGCACCAGCTCGATGATCCGCAACTACCTCGGCTTTCCTCGGGGCATCTCCGGCATGCGGTTGGCCCAACGCGCCCGCAACCAGGCCCTGCGCTTCGGGACCGAGTTCCTGACCGGCTGGGAGGTCACCTCCCTCGAACCCGGGACCGACGAGGCTCCCCACCTCCTGCGCACCGGCGGCGGCGACGTCCGGGCCAGGACCGTCCTCATCTCCAGCGGTGTGGCCTATCGCAGGCTGGGCGTCCCCTCGCTCGACGCACTGGTGGGCGCCGGCGTCAACTACGGCGCGGCCATGACGGCGGCCCGCGAGATGGAGGGCTACGACGTCGTCGTGGTGGGCGGTGGCAACTCCGCCGGTCAGGCGGCGCTCCACCTGGCTCGGTTCGCGAGGTCGGTGACGATCGTCGTCCGGCGGAGCGGGCTCGAGGAGACGATGTCGAAGTACCTCATCGACGAGATGGCCTACAACGAGCGCATCACCGTGCTGCCCTGCACCCGCGTGGTGGACGGTGGTGGCGAGGGCCAGCTGGAGTGGCTCTGCCTCGAGGACACCACCACCGGGAGGAGGACGACCAAGCAGGCGCGGGGCCTGTTCCTCCTGCTCGGGGCCGAGCCGCGCTGCGACTGGCTGCCGCCCGCGCTGGCTCGTGACAAGCACAGCTTCGTGCTCACCGGGCGTGACGTCCCGCGCGACCAGTGGACCGATGGCGTGCCCCCGCCGAACCTCGCCACCACAGTGCCGGGGATCTTCGCGGCCGGCGACATCCGTGCGGGCTCCATGAAGCGGGTCGCCTCAGCCAGTGGAGAGGGCGCGTCGGTCGTTCCCCTCGTGCACGCCTACCTGACCCCGACGACCGAGGACGTGCCGACGACCGACGACACCACGACGACCGAAGACCACCTGGTGGCGACCCCGGTCCCTTAGGCCTGCATCCCGCCTAGGGCTGGGCCGCCAGCAGCCGCTGGCGCAGCACCTCGAGGTACACCTGGTTGGTGCGCTCCCCGATGGTCGCCCAGGAGAACGAGTCGACGGCCCGCTTGCGTCCGGCCAGCCCCATCGCGTCCGCCCGGGCGGGGTCGCTGACGGCGTTGGTCAACGCGGCGGCGAGGTCCGCGACGAACCGGTCCGCGTCGAGGGGTATGCCGCTGCCGTCCTGCTTCTGGTCGATCGGCACCAACCAGCCGGTCTCGCCGTGCACGACGACCTCGGGGATGCCGCCCGTCGCGGTGGCCACGACGGGCAGCTCGCACGCCATCGCCTCGAGGTTGACGATTCCGAGCGGCTCGTAGATCGATGGACATGCGAAAACCGTTGCAGCAGAAAGGAGTGCGACGACCTCTCCGCGTGGAAGCATCTCGGGGATCCAGACGACGCCGTCGCGGGTCGCCTTGAGCTCGTCCATCAGGCTCGTCACCTCAGCCATGATCTCGGGGGTGTCCGGCGCCCCGGCGCAGAGCACCAGCTGCACGTCGGGCGGCAGCTGGGCGGCCGCCTTCAGCAGGTAGGGCAGGCCCTTCTGCCGGGTGATGCGGCCGACGAAGATGACCGACTTCCCGTCGGGGTCGACCCCGTGCCGGCGCACTGTGTCGTCGTCACGGTGGCGCTGCCACAGCTGGGAGTCGATGCCGTTGTGGACGACCTTGACCCGGTCCGGGTCGATGGAGGGATAGCTGCGCAGGACGTCCTGGCGCATGCCCTCGCTCACGGCGATCACGGCGTCGGCCGCCTCGTAGGCGGTGCGCTCCATGAAGGACGAGACGCGGTAGCCGCCACCCAGCTGCTCGGCCTTCCACGGACGCATCGGCTCGAGGCTGTGGGCGCTCACGACGTGGGGCATGCCCCCGAGCAGCGACGCGACGTGCCCGCCGAAGTTGGCGTACCACGTGTGCGAGTGGACCAGGTCGGCCCCGACGCAGTCACCGGCCATCGCCAGGTCGACGCCCATCGTCCGGACGGCCGCGTTCGCGGCACCCAGGTCCGGCAGGTCGGCATACCCCGTCGTGCCCTCCTCGGACACGGGTTCACCGAAGGCTCGGACCCGGGCATCGATGTCGCCGCGGTCGCGCAACGCGCGCACCAGCTCTGCGACGTGCACCCCCGCGCCACCGTAGATGTTGGGCGGGTACTCCTTGGTCAGGATGTCGACTCTCACCTTGGCGAGCGTAGCCCCGTCCGCTCCTGTTTGAGAGACGACAGCCGGACAGGGGTCGCCGCGAGGCGCAGTAGTCCCTAGGGTCGGCACATGGCGTACAAGTCGGGTGGACCCAAGGTTCTGGCCATCGTCCTCGCGGGTGGGGAGGGCAAGCGGCTGATGCCGCTGACCGCCGACCGTGCGAAACCGGCGGTGCCGTTCGGGGGGATCTACCGGCTCATCGACTTCGCGCTGAGCAACATCGTCAACAGCGGCTACCTCAAGGTCGTCGTGCTGACGCAGTACAAGTCGCACAGCCTCGACCGCCACGTCACCAAGACCTGGCGGATGTCCACGATGCTCGGCAACTACGTCGCGCCCGTGCCCGCCCAGCAGCGCATCGACAAGAACTGGTACCTCGGGTCGGCCAACGCGATCTACCAGAGCCTCAACCTGGTCCACGACGAGAAGCCGGACATCGTCGTCGTCGTCGGTGCCGACCACGTCTACCGGATGGACTTCTCGCAGATGGTGGCGCAGCACATCGAGACCGGCGCCGGCGTGACGGTGGCCGCGATCCGCCAGCCGATCGCCCTGGCCGACCAGTTCGGCGTCATCGAGGTCGACGACGACGACCGGCGCAAGATCGGTGCCTTCAAGGAGAAGCCGAAGGACGCGAAGGGCCTGCCCGACTCCCCCGACGAGGTGCTGGCCTCGATGGGCAACTACGTGTTCAACACCGACGTGCTCATCGACGCCGTGACGCGCGACGACACCCGCGAGGGCAGCAAGCACGACATGGGCGGCGACATCGTGCCCGACTTCGTCAACAGCGGCGACGGCTACGTCTACGACTTCAAGGACAACGTCATCCCGGGGGCCACCCCCCGCGACCAGGCCTACTGGCGCGACGTCGGGACGATGGACTCCTACTGGGATGCCCACATGGACCTCGTGTCCATCCACCCGGTCTTCAACCTCTACAACTACGACTGGCCGATCTACACCGACTACGGCCCGCTCGCACCCGCCAAGCTCGTCCACGGTGCGGCCGGGAAGTTCGGCGAGGCGCACAACTCGGCGGTCTCCCCCGGTGTCGTCATCTCCGGGGCGACGGTCACCAACTCGGTGCTGTCACCGCGCTGCCACATCCACAGCGGCACCACCATCGACGACAGCGTGCTCCTCGACGGCGTCGAGGTCGGACGCGGCTGCGTGATCAAGCGCGCCATCATCGACAAGGGCGTCGTGGTGCCCGAAGACACCTCGATCGGTGTTGACCACGACCACGACCGTGAGCGCGGGTTCATGGTCACCGAGTCGGGGCTGACGGTGATCGCCAAGTTCCAGGAAGTCACCGCGTGACGGAAGTCCACCGCCCGATCCGCATCGGGGTCCAGCTGCAGCCCCAGCACGCCGAGTACGCGTCGATCCGCCGGGCCGCGGCGGAGGCCGAGGAGATCGGTGTCGACGTCGTCTTCAACTGGGACCACTTCTATCCGCTCTACGGTGAGCGGGACGGTGCGCACTTCGAGTGCTGGACGATGCTGGGTGCCTGGGCCGAGGCGACGTCCCGGGTCGAGATCGGCGCCCTTGTCACGTGCAACAGCTACCGCAACCCCCAGCTGCTCGCCGACATGGCCCGCACCGTCGACCACATCAGTGGGGGCCGGCTCATCCTGGGCATCGGCTCCGGCTGGTTCGAGAAGGACTACGACGAGTACGGCTACGAGTTCGGGACGGCCGGCGGACGGCTGAACAACCTCGCCCGCGACCTGCCGCTCGTCAAGCAGCGGTGGGCCAAGCTCAACCCGGCCCCGACGCGCGACATCCCGGTCCTGATCGGTGGTGGCGGCGAACGCAAGACCCTCAAGATCGTCGCCGAGCACGCGACCATCTGGCACGGCTTCGGCCGCCCCGAGACGATCGCCCACAAACACGCCGTCCTCGACGAGTGGTGCGCCAGGATCGGGCGCGACCCCGCCGAGATCGAGCGATCCTCCGGTGTCTCCGCCAGGCCGGGTCGCCACCCCGAGCAGGTCGCCGACTACGCCGCCGGCGCAGAGGCGTTGTATGCCGTGGGCACGCGGCTCTTCACCGTCGGCATCGGCGGTCCGAAGTACGACCTCGGGCCGATCCGCGACCTGGTCGGATGGCGAGACTCCCGCCAGGCGGCTGATCGGCGTCGATAGTCTGGCGCGGTGCCCGACCAGACCGCGCAGACCCTGCTCGTGACCATCTCCGGGGAAGACCGGCCGGGCGTCACCAGCACGTTCTTCGACGCCATCGCGGACGTCGGTGCGGAGGTGCTGGACCTCGAGCAGGTGGTGGTTCGTGGGCACCTGACCCTCGCGATGCTGCTGTCGGCGGGAGACGCCGAGGCGCGGCTACGGTCCGTGCTGACCTCGGTGGGTCGCGACCTCGACCTCAAGGTCAAGATCAAGGTCGGCACCGGCGACAGCATGCAGCGGCGCAGCGGACGAGCCGCCGTGGTCGTCCTCGGGGCGCCACTGCGGGCCAGCGGCGTGGCCGCCATCACGGCACGAATCGCCTCGCACGGCGCCAACATCGACCGCATCCGACGGCTGTCGCGCTATCCGGTCACCACAGTCGAGTTCGACGTGTCGGGCGCGGACGTCGACCGCCTCCGACGTGAGCTCGCCCTCGAGTCGAGCATCCACGGCCTCGACATCGCCGTCGCCGCCGGCGGTCTGGCGCGCCGCGGCCGACGGCTMGTCGTCATGGACGTGGACTCGACCCTCATCCAGGACGAGGTCATCGAGCTGCTGGCCAGCCACGCCGGTCGCGAGGCCGAGGTCGCGGCAGTCACCGCCGCTGCGATGCGCGGCGAGCTCGACTTCGCCGACAGCCTGCGTGAACGCGTCGCAGCCCTGGAGGGGCTGCCCGTGAGCGTGCTGGAGGACGTGCGCGCCGCCGTCCAGTTCACGCCCGGTGCGCGCACCCTCGTCCGGACCCTCAAGCGGCTGGGCTTCACGGTGGCCATCGTGTCGGGAGGCTTCATCGAGATCGTCGAGGACCTCGCTCGTGAACTCGGCATCGACCACGCCCACGCGAACCGGCTCGAGGTGCGCGACGGCATACTCACCGGACGCCTGGTCGGGGACATCGTGGACCGGGCGGGCAAGGCGGACGCGCTTCGCCGCTTCGCCGCGGAGGCGGGCCTGCCCCTCTCTCGCACGGTCGCCATCGGTGACGGTGCCAACGACCTCGACATGCTGCAGGCGGCCGGCCTCGGCGTCGCGTTCAACGCCAAGCCCGTGGTGCGCGAGCAGGCCGACACCGCGGTCAACGTGCCCTACCTCGACGCGGTGCTCTACCTGCTCGGGATCACCCGGGAGGAGATCGAGGAGGCCGACGAGGCGGACGGCACGCCGACCCCCGCTCCGCCGATCCCCACCCCCTGACTCCTAGGCTGACGCAATGGCAAGCACGCAGGTCCGCAAGGTCCGCAAGGTTCCCACCCTGTTCATCATCGGCGGAGCGGAGGACCGGGTCGGCAAGGCAACGGTGCTGCGGCGGTTCGTCCGGCTGGCTGGGGGCAGGCGCTCACGGATCGTGCTGATCCCCACCGCGTCGTCGTTCGAGGACGAGGTCGTCGCCTCCTACCGCGAGGTGTTCACCCGGCTTGGAGCTCCCGACATCGACGTCGTGAACCCTCCGAACCGGGCGTCCGCCAACGACGCGAACCTCGTCGCCCTGCTCGACCAGGCGACCGGCATCTTCATGAGTGGCGGCAGCCAGCTCAAGCTGAGCCAGCGGTTCCCGGGCACGCCGCTCGGCGACGCCCTCGCGCGGGCCCACGACCGCGGCGCCGTCATCGGCGGGACGTCGGCCGGCGCCTCGATCATGAGCCAGTTCATGATCTCGATGGGCGAGGAGGGCGTGACACCCCGGCAGCGCTACGGCCAGCTGACGGCCGGGCTCGGCCTGATCGACGGTGTCATCATCGACCAGCACTTCGCCCAGCGGTCCAGGTACGGCCGGCTCATGTCCATGGTCGCTGCGTCGCCCAACCTCATCGGTGTGGGTATCGACGAGGACACCGCGATCGAGGTGCGCGACCGGCGTACCTTCACCGTCCACGGCAGCGGCGTCGCTTTCGTCCTCGACTGCCGGGCTGCCGACTCCGACGCCCCGGACGCCCGCAGGGGCGCCCCCTTGATGGTCTCCGGCGCTGTGGTGCATTCACTCCCGGCAGGCGCTACGTTCGACCTCTCCGAGGTTCGCCTCGTCGACTTCGTCGAGAAGCACCCCGATGTCGCGGTGGCCCTCGCGACGGCCAAGGCCTGACCCACCGCCTCGCACTGCCCGACCCGCAAGGAGATCCCATGGCAGATCGCCCCACCCCCACCGGCCCCGCTGCACCCGAGCTCTCGATCGTCGAGTCCCGGGTCTACCGCGGCGGGAACATCTGGTCGTACAGCCCGGCGATCCACCTCGTCGTGGACCTGGGGGTGCTGGAGGCCTACCCGACCGACACGCTGGCCGGGTTCACCGACCGGCTCGTCGAGCTCCTGCCCAACCTCGAGAACCACACCTGCTCACGCGGTGTGAAGGGCGGGTTCATCGAGCGGATGCGCGAGGGCACCTGGCTCGGGCACGTTGCCGAGCACGTCTCGCTCCAGCTCCAGCAGGAGGCTGGGCACGACCTGCGCCGCGGCAAGACGCGCGCGGTCAAGGGACAGACCGGGGTCTACAACGTCATCTACGACTACGCCGACGAGGCTGTCGGCCTGGCGGCCGGGGTGCTCGCCGTGAGGCTGGTCAACCACCTGGTGCAGGCCGAGGAGGGTTTCGACTTCGCCGAGGAGCTGGACCTCTTCCTGCGGCGGGCTCAGCGAACGGCGTTCGGCCCGTCCACGGGGGCGATCCTCGAGGAAGCCATCTCGCGCGACATCCCCTACATCCGGCTCAACGCAGCCTCGTTCGTCCAGCTCGGCCAGGGCGTCCACGCCCAGCGGATCCGCGCGACGATGACCTCCAAGACCGGTGCCCTGGCTGTCGACATCGCCGGCGACAAGGACATGACCACCCGCCTTCTGGGTTCTGCCGGCCTCCCGGTGCCCAAGCAGGAGACCGTGCGCACGGCCGACGGTGCCGTGGCCGCCGCCAAGCGAATCGGCTACCCCGTGGTCGTCAAGCCGCTGGACGGCAACCACGGGCGTGGCGTGTGCCTGGACCTGACGACCGAGGAGCAGGTCCGCACCAGCTTCGCCATCGCCGAGGGCGAGTCGCGACGTGGCTACGTCATCGTCGAGTCGCTCGTCATGGGTCGCGACTACCGCTGCCTCATCGTCGGCGGCAAGATGCAGGCCATCGCCGAGCGCGTGCCCGCCCACGTCATCGGCGACGGCAGCCACACGGTGGCCGAGCTCGTGGAGATGACCAACGCCGATCCACGCCGTGGTGTCGGCCACGAGAAGGTGCTCACCCGGATCAAGGTCGACGACGCGGCCACGGCGCTCGTGCGAGACCAGGGCTTCGAGCTCGATGGCGTGCCGCCCAAGGACCAGATGGTCAAGCTGGCGCTCACGGGCAACATGTCGACCGGCGGCATCTCGGTCGACCGGACCTTCGACGCGCACCCCGACAACGTCGAGATCGCCGAGGAGGCCGCCCGCATGATCGGCCTCGACGTGGCCGGCATCGACTTCATCTGTCCCGACATCGCCTCCCCCGTCCGCGAGACCGGCGGCGCCATCTGCGAGGTCAATGCGGCACCGGGATTCCGGATGCACACCCACCCGACCGTCGGCGAGCCGCAGTTCATCGCCAAACCGGTCGTGGACCTGCTCTTCCCACCCGGCTCGCCGTCGAGGGTGCCGATCGTGGCGGTCACCGGGACCAACGGCAAGACCACCACGTCCCGGATGATCGCCCACATCTTCAAGGGCATCGGACACAAGGTCGGCATGACCTCGACCGACGGCATCGTCATCGACGAGCGCCTCGTCTACAAGGCAGACGCCTCCGGTCCCCGGTCGGCGCGGATGGTCCTGCAGAACCCGCGCGTCGACTTCGCCGTGATGGAGGTCGCCCGTGGAGGGATCCTGCGCGAGGGGCTCGGCTACGACCGCAACGACGTCGCCGTCGTGACCAACGTCGCCCCCGACCACCTGGGCATGAAGGGGATCGACACCCTGGCCCAGCTCGCCGACGTCAAGGCAGTCGTCGTGGAGGCGGTGCCCCGCAACGGATTTGCCGTGTTGAACGCCGACGACGAGCTCGTCCGCAAGATGCGTCGCAAGTGCTCCGGCGGCATCGTGTGGTTCTCGCTGCAGCCCCCGGGCAGCAAGGTCCGCGAGTTCATCGAGGACTACTGCCGCCGTGGCGGCCGCGCCGTCGTCCTCGACCACTCCGACCGCGGCGACATGATCGTCATCAAGCACGGCCGTCGCTCGATGCAGCTCGCGTGGACCCACCTGTTGCCGTCCACGTTCGGTGGCACAGCGAAGTTCAACGTCGCCAACGCCATGGCCGCGGCCGGCGCGGCCTTCGCTGCGGGTGCCGGGCTGCACGAGATCCGTCAGGGTCTGCGCACCTTCACCACCAGCTACTACCTCTCCCCCGGTCGGATGAACCTCGTCAACGTGCACAACGTGGACGTGTTCGTCGACTACTGCCACAACGCCCCCGGCATGCGGGTGCTCGGCGAGTTCGTCGAGAGCTACGCCACGCAGAAGGCCGGCCAGTCCGACCTCGGCAAGGTGTCGCGCATCGGCATGGTGTCGACGGCCGGAGACCGTCGCGACGACGACATGCGTGAGCTGGGCGCCCTCGCGGCGCGCCACTTCGACGTCGTGGTCGTCCGTGAGGACGAGCGCAAGCGGGGTCGCCCCGTGGGTCAGACGGCAGACCTCATCGCCGAGGGCGCGAAGGGTGAGATCGGCAAGGAGGGCGTGCGCTGCCGCCAGGTGGAGATCGTCCTCAACGAGGTCGACGCCGTCAGGCACTGCATGGCGCGAGCAAACCCGGGCGACGTCGTGGTGCTCTGCGTCGACCAGCATGCCGAGGTGCTGGGTGAGCTCGAGCAGATGACCAAGCACGCCCAGGCCGGCGCCCACAACAAGGAGGGCATCGGCGACCCGGACCTCGACACGGTCGAGATGCAGTCCGAAGCCCAGCTGTCCGGGGACGAGGCGGCGGCAGCCGAGGCTTCCGAGGTCGAGCCAGCCACGACCTGAGCCGGCTCAGCGCTCGCGCGGCTCAGCGCTCGCGCAGCTCCGCGGCATACGCCGAGAGCGCACGCTGGTAGGCGAGGGCGTCCTCGTCACCGGCGTGGTGCAGCAGCACCTCGATGAGGTCGGCGACCGATGACTCGGCGTGCCCGCTGTCGACCCCGGCCAGGGCGCGGAAAGCCTCGACGGCCACGCTGCCGGGTCGCTCCACGCTCAGCTCCGTGAGCAGCGAGTAGGCCAGCTCGGGCTGCCCGGCCACCCGCAGGCTCGACGCCAGCTGGATGCGCGCCCGGTGTCGCTGGGGCTCGCGCAGACCTGACGCCAGGGAGTCGCGGTAGAGCGGGATGGCGTCCTGCTCCTTGCCGGCCGCGTCGAGCGCACTCGCGTGCTCGAACACCAGCCTCGGGTCGGACGGGCGCTGGCTGCGCAGGAGCGCGATGGCGTCGATGCGCGACTGGTCGTCGGCGAGCTCCCACAACCCAGCGATCTCGCCCTCGAACTCGTGCTCGCCCCGCGCCGCGACGACCTTGCTGCGGATGTCGACGGCCCTGTCGGGCGTGGCACCCTGCTCGGCGAGCCAGGAAGCGACCTGCGCGCGTTCGGCGTGGCACATCAGCGCCACGACGTCGCCGTCGGCGGCGCCCGGCACGAGGGCCTGGAGTCCGGCGAGCTCGGTGTCGTAGGACTCGATGTCCGACACTCCGGCTCTCGCCAGGCCGGTGCGCAGGTGGGACTCGAGCTCCTCCATGGTGCGTCCGCGCAGGTAGTGCTCCTTGTGCGCCGCGACGATCCGATCGGCTCGCAGGCCTGCGACCTCACCGATCGACTCGAGCAGGTCGTCGGTGCGGTCCCCCGCGAGACCCAACCCGAGGTGCACCTGACCTCCGGGGACCTTCAGACCATGCGCGACGTCCATCAGGGCTTCGAGCCCTGCTTCGTTGTGGGCCAGGTCGACGATGACCGTGATGGCCGAACTGTCCCCACGCCGCAGCGTGTAGGTGTTCATCCGGCCGGGGTTGAGCTTGTCGTCCGGCGCGAAGGTGCGCAGTCCCTCGACCACGGCCTCGCGCGGCAGACCCAGGCCGAGGGCAGCGGCCGCGCCGGCGAGGGCGTTGGCGATGTTGTGCTCCGAGAGTCCGGACAGCGTGGCCGGGACGTCGAGGATGCTGACCAGCCGGTCGGGGTCCTGGCCGTTCTCCAGGACGGTGATGGACCCGTCGAGGACCGTGATGGCGCGGCCACCGCTGTCGAGGGACTCACGGATGGCGGGAGCGTCGGAGCGCAGGGTGAACACCCACGGCCTGGCCTTGATGCCGTTGCGCATCGCCCACACGCGGGGGTCCTCACCGTTGAGCACCACCCAGCCGCGGGGCTTGGTGGCCTTGGTGACGATCGCCTTGACCTCCGCGAGCTGGTCCACGGTGTCGATGCCCTGGAGCCCGAGGTGGTCCGCCGAGACGTTCGTGACGACGCTGACGTCGTTGGCACTCACCCCCATGCCCTTGAGCAGCATGCCGCCCCGGGCCGTCTCGAGGATGCCGAGCTCGACGCCGGGCGCCGACAGGACGCCCCGTGCGCCGGCGGGACCGGAGTAGTCGCCGGCCTCGACCACCTCGCCCTGCACGACGATGCCGTCGGTGGACGACCAGGCCGTGCGCAGCCCGGCGGTCATCCCGATGTGGCCGAGCAGTCGGGTGGTCGTGGTCTTGCCGTTGGTGCCGGTGATCGACGCCACGGGTATGCGCGGCTTGAGGAGTGCGGGACGCTCACCTGGCTCGGTCTGCTCGATGACCAGGCCTTCGTGCTCGATGACGTCACCGCCGTCGAGCCAGGCCTGCAGGACCGGGCCCACTCCGAGGCCCAGCGCCCGCGCCCGGGTGCGGCGGCGCCATACGAAAGCCATCACGACACTGGCCGGCGAGCTGCCCGGACGGACCCGCACGCCCAACCGGGTCGTCCCGCTCGCCGTGGCGAGCAGCCGCACCGCGCGCTCGACCAGACGCATCACGAACCGCTGGCGCTGCTCGGTGCCGGGAGCCCCGGGACGGGCGCTGCGCATCTCGATGCGGGCCGCGAGGGCGGCCAGAACACTCTCGTCGGCCGAGAGGTAGCCCGGCAGCTCGAGGCTGACCTTGATCGCGGGCTTGGCGAAGTAGAGGTTGGGTCCGTCGAGCACCCGCACCTCCGTCACAGCGACGGCGGGTGCCGGAACTGGCCCGGAAGCCGACACCGAGGCGGGCTCCGAAACAGTCTCGGAGGCGGGCTCGGCGGCGGGCTCAGACGTCATGCATCCGAGCCTAGTAGCGGCTGGTCGGCGGGCCAGCGGGGGCGGTCACTGCCCCATCGCGTGGACGCCGCCGTCGACGTGGACGATCTCGCCGGTCGTCGCCGGGAACCAGTCCGACATCAGCGCAGCACAGGCCTGGGCGGCCGGAACGGCGTCGTTGACGTCCCACCCGAGGGGGGCCCGCGTGTTCCAGGTGTCCTCGAAGGTCTGGAACCCCGGGATCGACTTGGCGGCCGTGGTGCGGATCGGGCCGGCCGCGACGAGGTTGCAGCGGATCCCCTTGGGACCGAGGTCGCGGGCGAGGTAGCGGTTGGTCGACTCGAAGGCCGCCTTGGCGACACCCATCCAGTCGTAGACCGGCCAGGCGAACTTGGCGTCGAAGGTCAGGCCGACCACGCTGCCGCCGGCGCTCATCAGTGGGAGCGCGGCAACGGCGAGGGACTTCAGCGAGTAGGCCGAGGCGTGCATCGCGGTCGAGACGTCCTCGAAGGTGCCCTCCATGAAGTTGAAGGCGCCCTGGGGGGCGAACCCGATCGAGTGGAGCACCCCGTCGAGGCGGTCGACGTGTTCGCCCAGCCGCCCAGCGAGGCTGTCGAGGTCCTCTGGGTTGGTCACGTCGAGCTCGATGACCGGTGGGGTCGTCGGCAGCCGCTTGGCGATCGTCTGGGTGATCCTGAAGGTGCGGCCGAACGACGTGAGCACCACCTCCGCACCCTGCTCCTGCGCGATCTTCGCGACGTGGAACGCGATCGAGGAGTCCATGAGGACTCCGGTGATCAGGAGCTTCTTGCCCTCGAGCAGCATGTCTGGTGCCTTTCGCTGGGGAGTGTTTCGAGTGGTCGGGGTGCGTCGCGGATGGGTTCTGCGGGGGCAGGCAGGGCTCAGTGGCCCATGCCCAGGCCACCGTCGACCGGGATCACCGCGCCGGTGATGTATGCCGCGTCGTCACCGGCGAGGAAGCGCACCGCTGCGGCGACCTCCTCCGGTTGGGCGAACCGGCCGGCGGGGATCGTGGCCTGGTAGGCCTTCTTGCGGTCCTCGGGCAGCTCGGCCGTCATGTCGGTCTCGATGAAACCGGGCGCGACGACGTTGGCAGTGATCCCGCGGCCGCCGAGCTCGCGCGAGATCGACCGGGCGAGGCCGACGAGACCGGCCTTGCTCGCCGAGTAGTTGGTCTGTCCGGGCGAGCCGTAGAGCCCGACGACACTGGAGATGAAGATGATCCGGCCCTTGCGCTGCTTGATCATCCCCTTCACAGCGCGCCGTGCGCACCGGAAGGCACCGGCGAGGTTGGTGTCGATGACCGAGTCGAAGTCCTCGTCGCTCATCCGCATGAGCAGGCCGTCGCGGGTGACACCGGCGTTGGCCACCAGCACCTCGATGGGGCCGCCCCAGATCGCTTCCGCCTCGGTGAAGGCCTGGTCGACCGACGCGGAGTCGGTCACCTCACAGCGCACCCCCTGCAGCCCCTCGGGCGGCTCCCCGGAGCGGTGCGTGATCACGACGTTGTCGCCTGCCTCGGCCAAGGCCGTGGCGATGGACAATCCGATCCCGCGGTTGCCTCCGGTGACCAGCACGTTGCGGCCTGCCATGGATGTCCTCCGTGTGTCTCGACGGTGCGTCCGGCGGGCGCGCACCCGCGCTGCGCCTCCGGTCGCGACCTTATCGACTACCCATGGGTACACCGCATCCGGCGACGCCTATCGTGGACATGTGCCGCACGTCCACCGCCACCGCCACGACGAGCCCGTCGTGCAGTCGGTGACGTCCGTGCCGGAGTCGCTGGCCGAGGAGCAGGCAGGGCGGATCCGCCGCTACCTGATCACCATGGGAATCCGCACGGCGTGCTTCATCGGTGCGGCGGTGACGGCGACGCAGGGCGCTCCCTGGTGGCTGTGGGGCAGCCTGGCCATCGCCGCCATCGTGCTGCCCTACGTGGCGGTGGTCCTGGCCAACGCCGTGCGGCCGCGCCAGCAGGGGTCGTCGGCACCGGTGACCCCGCGCGGCGACGGCCCCGAGCAGATCGACCGTTGATGGACTCGCTGGTCTGCAGTGCCAAGGCGTGCCGCAACGCGGCGACGTGGGCACACCTGTGGAACAACCCGAAGCTCCACACGGTCGACCGCCGCAAGGTCTGGCTGGCCTGCGACGACCACCGGACCTCACTCGGTGAGTTCCTCTCGATCCGCGGGTTCCTCGTCGAGACCGTCCCCGCCGACGCGATCCCCGAGACGGCGGGCTGAGCTCACCGTCCCGCCCGTACACGAGCGGCCGGGGTTGGAGCGACCTAGCCGCCGATGGCGGACATCGGACGGTCCGGTTGGACGAACCCGGCGGTGCCGATGCCGTGCCCCGGGGCCTTGCGCCACATCTCGCCCTGGATGAGGGCCGCCAGCTCGTCGTCGCTCGCGCCGCCTCGCAGCGGCCCGAGCAGGTCGGTCTCCTTCTGGGAGAACAGGCAGTTGCGCACCTGGCCGTCGGCCGTCAACCGGGTGCGGTCGCAGGCGGCGCAGAACGGGGCGCTGACGCTGGCGATGATGCCGACAGTGACGGGTCCCCCGTTGACGAGGAAGCGCTCGGCAGGGGCACTGCCGCGGTCGGCCGCGGGCAGCGCCGTGAGCTCGAACCGCTCCCCCAGCCGCTCGCGGATCTCCTCCGAGCTGATCATCGTKGAGGCGTCCCAGCCGTGCTGGGCGTCGAGCGGCATCTGCTCGATGAACCGCAGCTCGTAGCCCCGGTCGAGGCACCACTGCAGGAGGTCCGCGACCGAGTGGTCGTTGATGCCTCGCATCGCGACGGCATTGACCTTCACCGGTGCCAGACCAGCGGCGGCGGCCGCCTTGAGTCCCAGCTCGACGTCGTGGAGGCGGTCGCGTCGCGTCAGGTCGGCGAACTCCTGTGGGTCGACGGTGTCCAGGCTGACGTTGACCCGGTCCAGGCCCGCATCGGCCAGCGGCTGGGCGAGGCGGTCGAGGCCGACGCCGTTGGTGGTCATCGCGATCTTGGGCCGCGGTTCGAGGGCGGCCACGCGTCGCACCACGTCGACGAGGGAGCGGCGCAGCAGGGGCTCTCCCCCGGTCAGCCGGATCTGCCGGATGCCCAGGCCGACGAACACCCCGATCACGCGGACGAGCTCGTCGTCGGTGAGCATGTCGGGCTTGGCCAGCCACGGCAGCCCCTCGGCCGGCATGCAGTAGCGACACCGAAGGTTGCACCGGTCGGTGACCGACACGCGCAGGTCGCGAGCCACCCGGCCGAGCTGGTCGGGCAGGCCCACGGTCCCCTCGGGGGCACGGCTCTGGCCGCGCACACTGGGGAAAGGAAGGCCGGTCATGGTCCCTAGCCTAAGCCGGGTACCGTGAAGCAGTGGTCAAGGTGCTCACATCGCGTCGGTGGCTGGGTGCCTTTGGGGTCGCCCTGGCCTTTGCGGTGGCCGCGTACTTCCTCGGCCAGTGGCAGTGGCACCGCTACGAGGCCAAGGCTGCGCGCGCCGACCGCATCCACGCGCACTACGACGCCAGGCCCCGTCCGGTGACCGAGGTGCTGGGCACTGCGCCCATGCCCCTCTCCGAGGAGTGGACCCGCGTCACCATGCAGGGCCGGTATGCCGCGGACGGGACGTTGCTGGTCCGCAACCGTCCGTTCGACGGCACCTACGGCTACGAGGTGCTGGTCCCCTTCGTCGACACCTCGGGTGCGACGGTGCTCGTCGACCGTGGCTGGGTGATGAACGCCAAGACCGCCGAGACCCTGCCGGACGTGGTGCCCTCGCCCACCGGGACGGTCACGGTGACCGGCTGGCTGCGCCGGTCGGAGCCCTCCCTGGGAAAGAACCTCCCCGCCGGTCAGGTGGCGAGCATCAACGTGGCCGAGGCCGGTCGGCAGGTGGGAGCGCAGCTGCTCGGCGCGTACGTCGTGCTCGAGGTCGAGCGGATGCCCGACGGCACAGCACCGGCTCGGCCCACTGCTCTGGAGCCACCGGACACGGACCTGGGACCGCACCAGGCCTACGCGTTCCAGTGGTGGTTCGCCATGGTGGCGGGGTTCGTGCTGGTCTGGTTCGGCGCCCGCCGCGAGTACCTCGAGGGTGACGACGCGCCGCCGCGGTCCGCTGACGCCAGACCCAAAAAGGTCCGCATCTGGGACGAGGAGGACGCCTGAGCGCCCTGCCTCAGGCGGGGACGTCGCTGCTGCGCGTCTCCTGGTCGGCGAACTGCGTGGTGTAGAGGTCGTTGTAGAGGCCACCACGCGCGATGAGCTCGCGGTGGGTGCCGCGCTCGACGATGCGTCCCTCGTCGACGACGAGGATCTGGTCGGCCCCGCGAACCGTGGACAGCCGGTGCGCGATCACGATCGCCGTGCGGCCACGCAGAGCCGTGTCGAGCGCCCGTTGGACCGCCGCCTCGGACTCGCTGTCGAGGTGGGCGGTGGCTTCGTCGAGGACGATCAACCCCGGCCCCTTGAGCAACAGGCGCGCCAGCGCCAGGCGTTGTTTCTCGCCGCCGGACAACCGGTGGCCGCGGTCGCCCACCACCGTGTCCAGCCCTTCCGGGAGCGAGCCCACGAGCGACCACACCTGGGCCGCCTTGAGAGCCGCGACGAGCTGGTCGTCGGTGGCGTCCGGCGCGGCGTAGGTCAGGTTGGCGCGGATCGTGTCGTGGAAGAGGTGAGCCTCCTGGGTGACCATGCCCACCGTCTGGGCGACGGACGCCAGGGTGGCCTCGCGCAGGTCGACGCCGTTGATGCGCACCGTGCCGGTGGAGGGGTCGTAGAGGCGCGCAAGGAGGGCAGTGATCGTCGACTTGCCTGCCCCACTGGGACCGACGAGGGCCACCAGCTGTCCTGGCTGCGCCTCGAAGCTGATGTCGCGCAGGACGACACCACCACCCTTGCGGTCGCCGGCGGCAACGCTCTCCAGCGAGGCGAGTGACACCTCGTCGGCCGAGGGGTAGCGGAACGCCACGCTCTCGACCTCGACCCGGACAGGGCTCAGCGGCAGCGGTCGGGCATCCGGACGCTCGGTCACCAGCGGCTGCAGGTCGAGCACCTCGAAGACCCGCTCGAAGGACACCAACGCGGTCATGACGTCGACCCGCACGTTGGACAGCGACGTGAGGGGGCCGTAGAGCCGGGCCAGCAGCGCGGTCAGGGCGAGGAGCGTGCCGATCGACAGCTCGCCGCTGACGGCCATCAGGCCGCCGAACCCGTAGACCATCGCCGTCGCCAGTGACGCCACGAGTGTCAGGGCGACGAAGAAGATGCTGCGGTTGATCGAGATCCGCACGCCCATGTCGCGCACGCCGGCCGCCTGCGCGGCATACTCCCGGTCCTCGCGGGCCGGCTCACCGAAGAGCTTGACCAGCAACGCGCCGGCGACGTTGAAGCGCTCTGTCATCCGCGAGCCGAGGTCGGCGTTGAGGCCCATCTGCGCGTGGGCGAGCCCGGCCAGGCGCCTGCCCATGAGCCGCGCCGGCAACAGGAAGAACGGCACGAGGGCCAGCGACGCGAGGGTCAGCTGCCACGAGAGCGTGGCCATCGTCACGATGATCAGGACCAGCGACACGACGTTGCTGACCACACTCGAGAGCACCGACGTGAACGCCTGCTGCGCACCGATGACGTCGCTGTTGAGGCGGCTCACCAGGGCTCCCGTCTGGGCCCGGGTGAAGAACGCGATGGGTTGCCGCAGCACGTGGGAGAAGACCTCGACCCGCAGGGAGTAGATCAGGCCCTCACCGATGCGGCTGGAGTACCAGCGCTCCACGAGGGTCAGCGCCCCGCTGACGACCGCGAGGGCGGCCACCACGAGGGCCAGCTCGATGACGACCCCACGGTCACGCGGGGTGATGCCCTTGTCGATCAGCTCCTTGAGCAGGAGCGGCGTGGCCACGACGAGAGCCGAGTCGATGATCACCAGGACGAGGAAGAGTCCGATCTCGCGTCGGAACGGTCGCGCGTAGGA
Source organism: Pedococcus sp. P2_E5 (assembly GCF_056403895.1). Taxonomy (NCBI): domain Bacteria; kingdom Bacillati; phylum Actinomycetota; class Actinomycetes; order Micrococcales; family Intrasporangiaceae; genus Pedococcus; species Pedococcus sp. P2_E5. The sequence goes on along the minus strand of NZ_JBFUEP010000003.1, from coordinate 90,616 downwards.
CCCGACTCGCTTGGCGGTGCCGGGCGCCAGCTTGCGGTCCTTGACGGAGTCGTCGCGGGTCAGCGAACGCATGGCCATCCAGCCCGAGTGGCTCAACTGACCTCTCCTCTGCTCACGCTGACGTCTCCTCTGCTCATGGCGGTGGAACACCGTGCTCGCGACGGCGCATTCCCCATGATGGCGCGGGCCACCGACATTGCGCCGAGCGCGCAACCCCGTGGGCACAGACCGGACCGGCGACCGCGACGCCGGACGGAGGGGTGTTCAGCGAGACAGCAGCCCTGCGAGGCCGTGCAGCAACCGCCCCTGGGCCTCGCGTTCGAGGCGCAGCTGGGTGTCGCGATCGGTCGACGCCGCGCTGTGCAGCAACGGTTTCAGTTCGCGCAGGGCGGCCTCGGGGGCAGCCAGGAGGGCGGCCACCAGGTCGGCCGTCGTGGCCTCGAGGGCCTCCACCGGCACGGCGACGTTGGCCAGCCCGATGGCGACGGCCTCGGATGCCCCCACGAAGCGGCCGGTGGCGCAGATCTCCAGCGCCCGCGCCACGCCGACGAGCGACACCAGGGGCGTCGTCCCGGCCAGGTCGGGCACCAGGCCGAGCGAGGTCTCCCTCATGGCGAACTGCACGTCGTCGGCCACCACCCGCAGGTCTGCCGCCAGCGCCAGCTGGAACCCGGCACCGATCGCGTGTCCCTGGACGGCGGCCACGACCACCGCCGGCACCGCGGCCCAGGCCGAGAACCCTCGCTGGAAGTCCTCGATGACCTCTGCGGCAGCCTCGGCACTGTCGGCCGCCATCGCGATCATGTCGACCTCACCCGGGACCCCGCCCGGGGCGAGCATGCCCCGGTCGAGCCCAGCCGAGAACGAGGGTCCCTCGCCGCGCAGCACGACGACTCGCACAGAGGGGTCGAGGTCCGCCGCAACGGCTGCCAGGGCCGCCCACAGGCTGGGCGTCTGGGCATTGCGACGGGCCGCGTTGTCGAGGCTCACCGTGAGGACGGCGCCGTCGCGCGTGACGGTCAGGTGCGGGTGGGGCTTGGCTGCATCGCTCACGCGGGCAGGCTATCCGCCCTCTCCAGGACGCTGTCCGCCCGTTCCAGCACGAGGTGCGCCACGGCGGATGTCTGAGCCAGGGCCCCCGCCACCATGGACACCCCGGCGCGTCCACAGTGCTGCGCCATCCGGTCGCGCAGGATCCCCTCGGCGACCATGAACGACACCACCACGGTCCGGTCGACCTCGTCGGGGAGCCGTCGCAGCACCTGGTCGATGCTCGAGCCACCCTCGAGCGCTGCCACGCCCCACGGACCCCACCCCTCGCGGGGGTGTTCGGCAAGGGTGCGTCCCACGGTGGCGACGGCGTCACTGTCGCTGGAGCCCGCGGCATACAGGAGCACGGCGGTTGTGGGATCGGGCGAAATCCCTTGTGCGGCAAGGAGTTCCTCGGCTGCGTCGAGCAGCAGCTCGTGCGGGCCGAGTGGGGACGCGAGGGACACCTGTGAGCCGGAGGCCTGCGTCAGGTCGTCGACGGCCGTGGGCACGTCGACCTTGGCGTGGAAAGCGGGGGTGAGCAGCACCGGCACGACGACGGCGTGCGTGCCGAGGGCCACTCCCGCGTCCTTCGGGCTGGGCGGGTGGTGGTCGAGGTATGCCGTGTGGACCGGCCGGTGCGGGACCAGCGCGCGGACGTGCGTGGCGAGGGCTTCGACGCCCTGGGCGTGCCGTGGGTCCGGCGACCCGTGCGCCAGCAGGACGATGTCGGATTCGGTGGTCACGCGGGTGACGCTACTCCCCCGACAGGTCGCCGAGCCGGTCCCGCAGGCTGACGACCTGGCCCACCACCACAACCGCGGGGGCCCGCACTCCGGCCGCCACCGCGTCGCGGGCGGCATCGGCAAGCGTGGTGGTCGTCGTGCGCTGTTCCGGGGTCCAGCCGCGTTCCACCAGCGCCACCGGAGTGTCGGCGGGGCGGCCGGCGGCGATCAGGGCCGCGGCCGTCTCGGCCAGCCGGGTGACGCCCATGAGCAGCACGAGCGTGGCGTCGGGAGCGGCATCGGCCGCTGCGGCCAGCACGTGCTCGGCGCCTTCGTGGGCCGAGGCCACGACGAAGGACGCTGCTATCCCGCGGTGGGTCACGGGTATTCCTGCGGCGGCCGGCACCGACACCGCGGAGGTCACCCCGGGGACGACTTCCACGGGGACACCGTGCTCGACGCAGTGCAGCGCCTCCTCCCCACCACGGCCCAGGACGAACGGGTCGCCGCCCTTGAGGCGCACCACCCGCTTGCCGAGCTGGGCGTGGTGGACCAGGAGCTCGTTGATGCGGGACTGGCTGACGGGGTGGTTGCCGGGGGTCTTGCCGACGTCGATGACCTCGACGTCGGCCGCCACGGTGCTGAGCAGCCCGCGCGGGCCGAGCCTGTCGGTCACGATCACATCGGCAGCGGCCAGGAGGGCGCGACCACGGACGGTGATGAGGTCGTCGGCGCCGGGCCCGCCACCGACGAGGGCCACCCTGCCGACCGCAGCGGGCGCGCCTTCCCCGGAGCCGTCACGCCGGACCCGACGCACCGGGAGGGTGCCGCTGTCGAGGGCGGCCAGCACGGCGTCGCGGACCGCGGTCGCGCGGCGGGGGTCGCCACCGGCGCTGACGGCGACGACGAGCCCGTCGCTGGCCGTGCCGATGGCTCCCCGCGCCACAGCAGGTGTCCAGGCGGTCGAAGCCGTGGCGTCGTCGGCCCGGACGCACCAGATGCGCGCCGCATCGGCCTCGCGGGCGACCTGGGCGTCGACGAGCGGGTCGCCGGTCGCCGTGTGCACCAACCACGCGGGGTCTGACGCCGCCGACGACKACTCTGAAGGATCCTCCGGGTCCTGGCCCGGACGAACCTTCAGAGTCAGGTCGCCGGGCAGGTAGTCGCGCTCCTGCCAGTCGACACGCCCGGCCGAGACCAACGCCGCCAGGTCCTCGCAGACGAACGGCGCGATGAGGTCCACCGTTGCCCCGGCCTCCAGAAGTCCGGCGGTGCGGCGGGCGGCTACCGGCCCGCCCCCGACGACGACCACCCGGCGCCCCGTCAGGTCGAGCGTCAGGGGGTAGCTGGGCGCCGTCATCAGATGCCCTCTCCGACGTTGCGGTCCGGGGCGTCGGCCATGCCCGCCGCCAGGGTCGAGCCGTCGGCCTCGTCGATCAGCAGGAAGGAACCGGTGCGGCGCAGCGCTCGGTAGTCGTCGACGGCGATGTCGTCGGCGAGGCGGATGCGGACCCGGCCGATGGCGTTGAGTGCCAGGCCGTCGGGCGCGGCCCGGTGCTCCATCGTCGCGATGTCGAGCTGGTCCACGATGTCGTCCACCAGCGCACGCACGGTGCGGGTTCCGACACGCAGCAGGACGCGGTCGCGCTGGCGCAGGGGGCGTTCGGACAGCACCGCCACGGTGCCTGCGAGGTTGCGCGTCGTCAGGCTGGGTTCGTCAGCGGTGGCCAGCAGGTCCCCGCGCGAGACGTCGATGTCGTCGGTGAGGCGCAGCACCACGGACTGGGGGGCGAACGCCACCTCGAGCGCCTCGAGGGAACCGTCCCCACGGGCCCGGTCGATCCCGGCCACGGTGGTGCGGCCACCGCCGGGCAGGACGACGACCTCGTCGCCGGGGCGGACCACGCCGGAAGCCAGCCGACCGGCATACCCGCGGTAGTCATGGTGCTCGGCACTCCGGGGACGGATGACGTACTGGACCGGCATGCGCAAGGGCTGGGCCGAGGGATCGGTGCCGACCGGCACCGACTCCAGGTGCTCCAGCAAGGTAGGTCCGGTGTACCACGCAGCGCGGTCCGAGCGGTCCACGACGTTGTCGCCGAACAGGGCGGAGACAGGCACGGCCGCGACGTCCTCGATGCCGAAACGCGTTGCGTGACGGGCGAACTCGGCGACGATGTCGTCGAAACGCTGCTGCGACCAGTCGACGAGGTCCATCTTGTTGACGGCGACCGCCACGTGACGGACTCCCAGCAGCCCCGTGACCGCGAGGTGACGCCGCGTCTGCTCGACGACGCCGTGCCGGGCGTCGATCAGGATCAGTGCCAGCTCGGCGGTCGAGGCTCCGGTGACCATGTTGCGGGTGTACTGGACGTGGCCGGGAGTGTCCGCGAGGACGTACGACCGGGTCGCCGTCGAGAAGTAGCGGTAGGCCACGTCGATGGTGATGCCCTGCTCCCGCTCAGCCCGAAGGCCGTCGGTGAGCAGCGCGAGGTCCGCGGCATCGAGGCCCCGCTCGCGGCTGACCCGCTCGACCGCGTCGAGCTGGTCGGCGAGCACCGACTTGGTGTCGTAGAGCAGCCGCCCGACCAGCGTCGACTTGCCGTCGTCGACCGAGCCGGCCGTCGCCAGCCGGAGCAGGTCGTGGCGGCGCGCCGGGGCGGACGGGTCCTCGACGGTGGTCACCGGTGTCTGTGCTTGGGTCGTGGCCATCAGAAATACCCCTGCTTCTTGCGGTCCTCCATGGCGGCCTCGGACATCCGGTCGTCGGCCCGCGTCGCACCGCGCTCGGTGAGCCGCGACGCCGCCAGCTCGAGGATCACGCCGGCCACGTCGGTGGCGTCGGAGTCGACCGCGCCGGTGCAGCTCATGTCGCCCACGGTGCGGTAGCGGACGGTGCGGGTCTGGACGCCCTCCCCCGACTTCGGCCCACCCCACTCGCCCGGGGCGAGCCACATGCCGTCGCGGGCGAACACCTCGCGCTCGTGGGCGTAGTAGAGGTCGGGCAGCGCGATGCCCTCACGCTCGATGTAGCGCCAGACGTCGAGCTCGGTCCAGTTGGACAAGGGGAAGACGCGCACGTGCTCGCCGACCGCGTGCTTGCCGTTGTAGAGGTCCCACAGCTCCGGCCGCTGGCGGCGCGGGTCCCAGGCGCCGAAGGAGTCACGGAGGCTGAACACGCGCTCCTTCGCGCGGGCCTTCTCCTCGTCGCGTCGCCCGCCTCCGAAGACGGCGTCGAACTTGCCGGCCTCGATCGCGTCGAGCAGCGGCACCGTCTGCAGCGGGTTGCGCGTGCCGTCGGCGCGCTCGCGCAGCCGGCCGTCGTCGATGTAGTCCTGCACGTGGGCCACCACGAGTCGCACTCCCAGCCGCTCGACGGTGGCGTCCCTGTAGTCGAGCACCTCGGGGAAGTTGTGCCCCGTGTCGACGTGCAGCAGGGCGAAGGGCAGCGCCGCCGGAGCAAAGGCCTTGAGCGCCAGGTGCACCATGACGACCGAGTCCTTGCCACCGGAGAAGAGGATCACCGGGCGCTCGAACTCCCCCGCGACCTCGCGGAAGATGTGGATCGCCTCGGACTCGAGGTGGTCCAGGTGGTCAAGGGTGTACTCGGCGGGCAGCGCCCGCGCGGCAGTGGTCGTCGTCATGTGTGCAGCCCGCATTCGGTCTTGTCCTTGCCTGCCCAGCGGCCGGCTCTGGCGTCCTCGCCCACGGCGACGGGACGGGTGCAGGGCGCGCAGCCGATCGAGGCGTAGCCCTCCTGCCGCAACGGGTTGAGGAACACCCCGTGCTCCTCGACGTAGCGGTCCACGTCGTCGTCGGTCCACCCCGCGATGGGGTTGAGCTTGACCATCTCGCGCCGCTCGTCCCACCCCACGATGCCGATGTCGGTGCGGGTCGGGGCGTCCACCCGTCGCATGCCGGTCACCCAGGCCTGGTGCGTCGAGAGGGCCCGGTTGAGCGGCTCGACCTTGCGCATCGCGCAGCACTGGTCGGGGGCGCGGTCGTGCAGCTTCTCGCCGTACTTCGCGTCCTGCTGGGCCACGGTGAGCAGGGGCAGGATGGTGCGGATCGTGATGGGCAGCATGGCTTCGTAGGCGTCGCGGGTGCCCAGCGTCTCGGCGAAGTGGTAGCCCGTGTCGAGAAAGAACACGTCGGCGCCCGGGATCGTGGTGCCCACGAGGTGCACCAGCACCTCGTCGCCCATCGACGAGGCGACCGTGAGGTGCTCGCCGAACGTCTCCTGCGCCCAGCGCAGGGACTCACGGGCCAGCTCCACACGGTGCTCGTATGCCGCGTCGCCGGACGTCTCGACGCCGCTCGCCTCGAGCGCGGCGAACCGGGCACCGCCCTCGTCGGCCAGTGCGCGCAGCGCGTCGGCTGGGCGGGTGTCGCTGGTGACGGCGGTCATGGCTTACCTCCCTGCAGCTCGGCTTCCTCCCGGAGGCGGCCCGGGATCCGGGTGGTGTCGAGGGCGGCCAGCTGGACCGTGAACACCCGGGCGCACGCGTTGCAACGCCAGCCGCCCCGGGGCTCTTCCACCGGACGCAGGTCCTCTTCGGCGCAGAACGGGCAGTAGTAGATGACGCCGGCGCGGGGCTCGTCACTCATCGGAGGTCGTCCTCCTCGGCGCGATGGGCCCAGTGCGCGAACGACTCCTCGCCCTCTCGCTGCGCGACGAACCGTCCCGCGAGCCGTTCGACGTACTCGGGCAGGTCCTCGGCGCGCACCTTGAGGGCACGGGTCTTGCGGGCCAGCTGTGGCTCGGTGCCGAGCCCGCCGCCGAGGTGGACCTGGAAGATCTCGACGAGGTTGCCGTCGTCGTCGGTCTGGACCATGCCCTTGAGGCCCACGTCGGCGACCTGGGTGCGGGCGCACGAGTTCGGGCAGCCGTTGATGTGGATCGAGAACGGCACGTCGAAGTCGGGCAGCCGACGCTCCATCTCGGCGATGACCGTGTGGGCCCGGGCCTTCGTCTCCACCAGGGCCAGCTTGCAGAACTCGATGCCGGTGCAGGCCATCAGGCCGCGCCGCCACTCGCTGGGCGAGGTCGGCAGGCCGACGTCGTCCAGGCCCGCGGTGAGCGCCGCGACCTCACCCTGGGGGACGTCGAGCACGAGCAGCTTCTGGTGGGCGGTGAGCCGCACGCGACCCGAGCCGTGGCGCGAGGCCAGCTCCGCGACGGCATACAGGGTGGTGCCGCTCACGCGGCCGGCGATGGGGGCGACCCCGACCCAGAAGCTGCCGTCCTGCTGGGCGTGCACGCCGACGTGGTCACGACGGTGGGCGGACGGCGGAAGCGGCGCGGGCCCGTCGGTGAGGGTGCGGTCGAGGTACTCGGTCTCGAGGACCTCGCGGAACTTCTCCGGGCCCCAGTCGGCCATCAGGAACTTCAGCCGGGCACGGTTGCGCAGCCGGCGGTAGCCGTGGTCGCGGAAGATCGAGACGACGCCCTTCCAGACCTCGGGCACCTCGTCGAGCGAGACCCACACGCCGAGGCGCTGGGCGAACATCGGGTTGGTGGACAGTCCCCCACCGACCCACACGTCGAACCCGGGACCGTGCTCGGGGTGCTGGACACCGACGAACGAGATGTCGTTGACCTCGTGGGCGACGTCCAGGCTCGGGCTGCCGGAGATGGCGGTCTTGAACTTGCGCGGCAGGTTGGAGAACTCGGGGGTGCCGATGTAGCGCTCGAGGATCTCGCGCACGGCGGGGCTCCCGTCGAGCACCTCGTCGGCGGCGATGCCGGCCACCGGGGAGCCGAGGATGACGCGAGGGGTGTCGCCGCAGGCCTCGGCCGTGGTCAGGCCGACGGCTTCGAGGCGCTTCCAGATCTCGGGGACGTCCTCGACCCGGATCCAGTGCAGCTGGATGTTCTGCCGGTCGGTGATGTCGGCCGTGTCACGCGCGAACTCGGTGCTGATCCGGGCGACCGTGCGGAGCTGGTCGCCGTCGAGCGCGCCGCCGTCGCTGCGGACCCGGAGCATGAAGAACTCGGCGTCGAGCTCGCTGGGGTCGAGGGTGGCGGTCTTGCCGCCGTCGATGCCGGGCCGGCGCTGGGTGTAGAGCCCCCACCAGCGCATCCGCCCACGCAGATCCTCGGCCGAGATGGAGGCGAACCCCTCCTTGGAGTAGACGTCCTCGATCCGCGCTCGCACGTTGAGGCCGTCATCGGCCTGCTTGAACTCCTCGTTGGCGTTCAGTGGCGTGCGGTCGCCGTCGGCCCAGGCGCCAGTGGCCTTGCCTGCCTGCCGCTGGGGGCGCGTGGGGGTCTGCGTCACCCAACCATTGTGCCAATCCTGTTATGGATTGCATAACCGTCCATTATTCGACCTCAATGCCCACCCGCCAAGCAGGGATTCCTCACCTCTGCTAGCAGCATTTCGCTCGCTCAGCAGAGGTCGCAACGTGCGCTGAGACGCCCAAGGTCTGCTAGCAGACTTGAGGGGTCAGGCGAGGGAGATCAGGTCGAGGTAGTCCTGGCCCCAGTGGTCCTCGACCCCGTCGGGCAGCAGCAGGATGCGCTCGGGCTCGAGCGCCTCCACCGCGCCCTCATCGTGGGTGACGAGGACCACCGCACCCTTGTAGGTGCGCAGTGCGCCGAGGATCTCCTCGCGCGACGCCGGGTCGAGGTTGTTGGTGGGCTCGTCGAGCAGCAGCACGTTGGCGCTGGAGACGACCAGCATGGCCAGCGAGAGCCGGGTCTTCTCGCCACCGGACAGCACGCTGGCCTGCTTGTCGACGTCGTCGCCGCTGAACAGGAACGACCCGAGGACCTTGCGGACCTCGGTCTCGCCGAACGAGTCGGGCGCGGCCGACTTCATGTTGGACAGGACCRTGCGCGTGACGTCGAGGTTCTCGTGCTCCTGGGCGTAGTAGCCGAGCTTGAGGCCGTGGCCGGGCTCGACCTGGCCGGTGTCGGGGGTGTCGACTCCCGCGAGCATGCGCAGCAGGGTCGTCTTGCCGGCACCGTTGAGGCCCAGCACCACCACGCGGGACCCTCGGTCGATGGCCAGGTCGACGTCGGTGAAGACCTCCTGGCTGCCGTAGGACCGGGACAGGCCCGAGGCGCGAAGGGGCGTGCGACCGCACGGCGCAGGATCCGGGAAGCGCAGCTTGGCGACCTTGTCGCTGGTCCGCTCCCCCTCGACGCTGGCCATCAGCCGCTCGGCGCGCTTGATCATGTTCTGGGCCGCGACCGCCTTGGTGGCCTTGGCCCGCATCTTCTCGGCCTGCTCCATCAGGGCGGCGGCCTTCTTCGTGGCGTTGGCGTACTCGCGCTTGCGGGCCCGCTCGTCGGTCTCGCGCTGCTGCAGGTAGGGCTTCCAGCCGACGTTGTAGAGGTCGAGCTCGCCGCGGTTGCCGTCGAGGTGGAAGACCCGGTTGACGACGGCGTCGAGCAGCTCGACGTCGTGGCTGATCACCACCAGCCCACCCTGGTAGCCCTTGAGGTAGTCGCGCAGCCAGCCGATGGAGTCGGCGTCGAGGTGGTTGGTCGGCTCGTCGAGCAGCAGCGTGGCGGCGCCGGAGAACAGGATCCGCGACAGCTCAACCCGGCGGCGCTGTCCACCCGACAGGGTGCCCAGAGACTGGCCCAGGACCCGCTCCTCGAGCGACAACGCACTGGCGATGGTCGCAGCCTCGGACTCCGCGGCATACCCGCCCTGGGCGGTGAACTCACCCTCGAGGCGCGAGTAGCGACGCATGGCCTTGTCTCGGGTCTCGTCGTCGGCGCTGGCCATCGCGCCCTCGGCCTCGCGCATCTGCCTGATGATGCGGTCGAGACCGCGGGCCGACAGGATGCGGTCGCGGGCCAGGACGTGCAGGTCACCGGTGCGCGGGTCCTGCGGGAGGTAGCCCACCTCGCCGGTGGAGGTCACCGAGCCGGCCGCGGGCTGTCCCTGCCCCGCCAGCACCTTGGTCAGGGTGGTCTTGCCTGCACCGTTGCGGCCCACGAGCCCGACCCGGTCTCCGGCGGCGATCCGGAACGTCGCGCCGTCGAGCAGGAGCCTGGACCCAGCGCGCAGCTCGATCCCACTGGCGGCAATCACGACGGAACTCCAGACATCACAGGTGGGGGTGGGCGCTCCGACGAGTTGCGGTTGCGCCGCTCAGGGGCTGAGATCACTAGTCTAACCGGCAGAGTTGTCCGACCAGTACAGCTGCACGGGGGCACCCACGCCCCCACGACCGCGGAGGCCAGATGAGCTTCAACGACGACGTCAAGATCGACACCTCCGGGGTCGGGTCCGGCGGCAGTGGCGGCGCTCCCGGTGGTGCGGTGGTCGGCGGCGGCATCGGCGGCATCATCCTGCTCATCATCGCCTTGATCTTCGGGATCAACCCGAGCGACCTTCCGACCAACCCCGGTGGCGGCTCCGCCGATCAGGGTTCGGTCCAGCCAGGCGGGACGGAGGACGCTGCCGCGTTCAAGGACTGCAAGACCGGAGCGGACGCCAACAAGAGCGACGAGTGCCGGGTCGTCGCCACGGTCCAGTCGCTCAACGTCTTCTGGACGAACGAGCTCAAGCGGTACAAGCGCGAGTACACGCCCGCCAAGACGATCGTCTACAACGGGTCCACCCAGTCGGCCTGCGGCACGGCGTCCAACCAGGTCGGCCCGTTCTACTGCCCGCTCGACAAGCAGGTCTACATCGACGTCAGCTTCTTCGAGATCCTCTCGACCCAGTTCGGGTCCAGCAGTGGCCCCCTGGCGCAGGAGTACGTCGTGGCGCACGAGTACGGCCACCACATCCAGGACATCCTCGGGCTGCTCGACGAGGCCCAGAAGGACCCGAAGGGTGAGCAGAGCGGCGGCGTCCGCATCGAGCTGATGGCCGACTGCCTCGCCGGTGTGTGGGCCAACCACGTGACCGAGACCAAGGGTGAGAGCACCAAGGGCGGCGAGGTGGCGTTCCTGAAGCCGCTGACCGACCAGGACATCAAGGACGCCCTCTCGGCGGCATCGTCGGTCGGCGACGACCGCATCCAGGAGAAGACCCAGGGCCGGGTGAGTCCCGAGTCCTGGACGCACGGCTCGGCCGCCGCGCGCCAGAAGTGGTTCACCACCGGCTACGAGACGGGCGACCTCAACCGCTGCGACACCCTCACCGCCGCCACGGTCGAGTGATCCAGCCGGACACCTCGGGTGACCCAGCCGGACACCTCGGGTGACCCAGCCGGACACCTCGGGTGACCTAGCCGGACACCTCGTCCAGCCGCTGGAGGAGGTCGTGGGCGGCCAGCTCGACGTCCTTGTGGCGCCACTCCGACGCACGGTAGACGCACGCGATGAGCGCCGTCCGGTGGACCCGGCGGAGGTCGCCGGCCACGAACGCGTAGCGCGCCTTGGTCTCGTCATTGGCGCCCTCGGTCAGCCCGAGGTGCCAGGCGGCGTAGTCGTCCCACGAGTGGTGCTCGAGGTACGCGTTCTGCGCCTCGGCGTCCGGCTGCACCTCGCCCCAGTCGCTGTCGAGGACGTACTGCTTCTTGTCGATCAGGTCACGCAGGTGGGCGACGGCATCGGGGTTCACGGCGTACTTGGCCATGCCCCCATGGTGGTTGAGCCCGGGCGATGTCGCCACCGGATCACGCCACCGGGTCACGCCACCGGGTCAGGCCTCGGGGTCGTCCTGGATCGTGATGCGCACCGCACGGCCACGGTAGAGCGCGTCCTCGAGGACGGCCCGACGAGGGTCGGGCAGGTCGTAGAGCTCGCGGCGTGGCAGGGCGTCGAGGTGGGCGAGCCGCACGTCGTCCAGGACCGCGCGGACCAGCGCCTTGTCGCCGCCGACCACCAGCCCAGCGGGTATGCCGCGCGGCAGGATCCTCAGCGTGTGCTCGGCCACCGCACGGACCAGCTCGTCGGCCTGGTTGCCACGTCGCCGGGCGAAGCGCTGCTGGGACCAGCCTCCGGCGGCCGTGCGTGACTGCACGTGTCGCGTGCCCACCTTGGACTCGGTGAACCCCGCCCCGCGTGCCAGCCCCACGGCATACCCACCGCGTCGGATGAGCAGCACGCCCAAGGGGTCGTGCGAGAACTCCTCACGTCCCGTGATGCGCTGGGGCGACGCGGAGTCCGCGTTGTTGGCGGCAAACCGCTCCAGCCAGCCGTCAAGCCGTTCAGGGGCGACGTCGACGACTCTCGGCCTGGGACCGGTCAGAGGTTGAACCCCAGGGCGCGCAGCTGCTCGCGACCGTCGTCGGTGATCTTGTCGGGGCCCCACGGCGGCATCCAGACCCAGTTGACGCGGTAGGACGCGACGAGCCCCTCGAGGGCCTGCTGCGTCTGGTCCTCGATGACGTCGGTCAGCGGGCAGGCCGCCGAGGTGAGCGTCATGTCGAGGACTGCGTGCTTCTGCGCGTCCACCGTGATGCCGTAGACCAGGCCGAGGTCGACGACGTTGATCCCGAGCTCGGGGTCGACGACGTCGCGCATGGCCTCTTCGACGTCCGCGACGTTGGGGGAGGCTGTGGTCGTCTCACTCATGACTTGTCCTTGCTGGTTGCCGTGTCGGTACTCGTGCTGCTGGTCGTGCTGCCGTTCGTGTCACTGCTGTTGGTGTCGTGGCCTGCCTGGTGCAACGCGTCGGTGAAGGCCATCCATCCCAGCAGAGCACACTTCACCCGCGCTGGGTACCTGCTGACCCCCGCGAAGGCGACCCCGTCACCGATGACCTCCTCGTCGCCCGGGTCGGCCCCCTTGGAGGTGAGCATCGTGCGCATCGCCTCGTGGGTGGTCATCGCCTCGGCGAGGGTGTGCCCGATGACCTCGTCGGCCAGCACACTCGTGGACGCGGTGGAGATGGAGCAGCCCAGCGCGTCGTAGGAGATGTCCTTGACGACGGCGCCGGCGCCGCTGCCCTCGACGTGCACGCGGAGCGTCACCTCGTCACCGCAGGTCGGGTTGACGTGGTGGACCTCGGCCTCGAAGGGCTCGCGCAGCCCGGCGTGCAGAGGGCGCTTGGAGTGCTCGAGGATGAGCTCCTGGTAGAGGTCCATCAGCTCGCCACCCCGAAGATCGCCGGGACGCGGTCGAGGGCGTCGAGCATGGTGTCGACCTCGGCCGGGGTGTTGTAGGCCGCGAGCGTGGCGCGAGTCGTCGCAGTCACGCCCATCCGGCGGTGCAGCGGCCACGCGCAGTGGTGTCCGACGCGGACGGCGACGCCCTGGTCGTCGAGCACCTGCCCCACGTCGTGGGCGTGGACCCCCTGCACGTCGAAGGCGACGGCACCGACCCGGTCGACCGCCTCGGCGGGGCCGACGATGCGCACCCACGGCCGCTGCGCCAGACCGGCCAGGAGACGCTCGGTCAGCGCGTGCTCGTGGGCCGCGATGCGGTCCAGGCCCAGCTCGTCGAGGTAGTCGATGGCGGCACCGAGCCCGACGGCCTGCGCCGAGTTGGGCGAACCGGCCTCGAACCGCTGGGGCGGCGGGGCGTAGGTGGTCGTCTCCATCCGCACGGTCTCGATCATCGAGCCGCCGGTGATGAACGGTGGCATGGCGTGCAGGAGCTCGCCGCGACCCCACAGCACCCCGACCCCGGTCGGACCGAACATCTTGTGGCCGGAGAAGGCCGCGAAGTCGACACCGAGGTCGGCCACGTCGACCGCGAGGTGCGGCGCCGACTGACAGGCATCGAGGACCGTGAGGGCACCGACGGCCCGCGCGGCGGAAGCGAGCTCGCGCACCGGGTTGATGGTGCCGAGCACGTTGGAGACATGGGTGAACGCGAAGACCTTGGTGCGTTCGGTGAGGAGCTCACCGAGGGCCGGACCGTGCACTCCGTCGAGGTCGAGCCGCCCGTCGTCGGTGACCCCGATCCAGCGCAGGGTCGCGCCGGTGCGCCGGGCGAGCTCCTGCCAGGGCACGAGGTTGGCGTGGTGCTCCATCTCGGTGACGAGGATCTCGTCACCCTCGCCGAGGTCGAGGCGTGGGTCCTTGACCTGTCCCGCGACGGAGTTCGAGAAGGCGTAGGCCACGAGGTTGAGCGACTCGGTGGCGTTCTTCGTGAACACCACCTCGTCGTCCGCTCCCCCGACGAACCGCGCAGCCTTCGCGCGGGCGCCCTCGTAGGCGTCGGTGGCTTCTTCGCTCAGCTGGTGCGCACCGCGGTGCACCGCGCTGTTGACCTGCTCGCTGAACGCGCGCTCGACGTCGAGCGCACCGGCATACCGCTGCGACGTGGCACCAGAGTCGAGGTAGACCAGCGGCTTCCCGTCGCGGACGGTGCGCGACAGGATCGGGAACCCGGCCCGGATGCGGGCCAGCTCCCCGTCGCTGAAGGTCGTTGCGCTCATGGCGTATGCCGCGTGGCTGGGCGTGGCGCTCAGGCCTGGGTGGCGAGGTAGCGGTCGTAGCCCTCGGACTCGAGGCGGTCGGCCAGCTCGGGGCCACCCTCCTCGACGATCCGGCCGTCGACGAAGACGTGCACGAAGTCGGGCTTGATGTAGCGCAGGATCCGCGTGTAGTGCGTGATGAGCAGGACGCCGACCTCGCTGTTCTCCTTGGCGCGGTTGACACCTTCGGAGACGACGCGCAGGGCGTCGACGTCCAGGCCGGAGTCGGTCTCGTCCAGGATCGCGATGGACGGCTTGAGCAGCTCCATCTGGAGGATCTCGTGCCGCTTCTTCTCGCCACCGGAGAAGCCCTCGTTGACGTTGCGCTCGGCGAAGGTGGGGTCCATCCGCAGGGCCTCCATCGCGCCCTTCATGTCCTTGACCCAGGTGCGCAGCTTGGGAGCCTCGCCGTCGATGGCGGTCTTGGCGGTGCGCAGGAAGTTGCTGACCGTCACGCCGGGGACCTCGACGGGGTACTGCATGGCGAGGAAGAGCCCGGCGCGGGCGCGCTCGTCGACCTTCATGGCCAGGACGTCCTCACCGTCGAGGGTGACGGTGCCGCCGGTGATCGTGTACTTGGGGTGGCCGGCGATCGAGTAGGCCAGCGTGGACTTGCCCGAGCCGTTGGGGCCCATGATCGCGTGCGTCTCACCGGACTTCACGGTGAGGTCGACCCCGCGCAGGATCTCCTTGGTGCCGTCCTCGACGGCGACGGTGACGGTCAGGCCACGAATCTCAAGTGTTGCCATGGGGTTCTCGTTTTCCTTCTTCTTGTCAGACGTTGAGGGGGGTCGGGCTGACGAAGACCTCGTCGTTCACGACCCGCACGGGGTAGACGTTGATCGGCACGATCGCGGGCGGCCCGGAGGGCTCGCCGGTGCGGATGTCGAACCGGGAGCCGTGCAGCCAGCACTCAAGCGTGCAGCCGTCCAGCTCTCCCTCGGAGAGCGAGACATTGGCGTGGCTGCAGGTGTCGTCCACGGCGTGGATCTCGCCGCTCTCGGTGCGGATGATCGCCATGACCGTGCCGTTGATGTCGGCGGCGGCCGCGCCCCGCTCGGGGAGCTCGTCGACGCGGCAGACCCGCACGAACTCGGCCTCGTCGGGCACGATCTCGGAGACGGCGCTCACGCGACGGCCTCGATCGCCCCGATGCCGGGCACCGCGCCGAGCTCGGCGTCGATGACCTCCATGAGGTGGTCCGAGATCTCGGGAACCCCGATGCGGGCGACGATGCTCGCGAAGAACCCGCGCACCACCAGCCGGCGGGCGACGTCCTCGGGGATGCCGCGCGCCATGAGGTAGAACAGCTGCTCGTCGTCGAAGCGACCGGTCGCCGAGGCGTGTCCGGCGCCGACGATCTCGCCGGTCTCGATCTCGAGGTTCGGGATGGAGTCGGCGCGACCACCCTCGGTGAGCACGASGTTGCGGTTGAGCTCGTAGGTGTCGGTGCCCTCGGCGCTGGCGCGGATGAGGACGTCACCCACCCACACGGTGTGGGCGGTGTCGCCCTGGAGCGCGCCCTTGTACTCGACGTTGGAGTGGCAGTGCGGCGCCTCGTGGTCGACGAAGAGGCGGTGCTCCTGGTGCTGACCGGCGTCGGCGAAGTAGACGCCGAGCCCCTCGAAGGAGCCACCGGGACCCGAGTAGCGGGCGTTCGTCGAGACCCGGACGACCTTGCCGCCGAGGGTCACGGCGATGTGGCGCAACCGGGCGTCGCGACCGATGAGGGCGTCGTTCTGGGTGACGTGGTGGGCGTCGTCGTCCCACTCCTGCACCGTGACGAAGGTGAGGTCCGCGCCGTCACCGACCTTGATCTCGACGTTGGCGCCACACTCGGCCGAACCGCGGTGCGTGAGCACGACGGTGGCCTTGCTGTGGTGCCCCGCGTCGATGACCAGGTGGCCGTTGACGCGGGCGAGGTCGGTCGCCGTCACGGTGATCCGCACCGGCTCGGCGAGCTCGGCCTCGGCGGGGATGCTGACCTGGGTGGCCTGCGCCTCACCGGCCCACGCGACCGCGGCGACGCGGTCGGCGGGCACCAGTACGCCGGCGGACCTCGGGTCCACCAGCGAGGTGGTCACCTCGGCCGGTGCCTGGATGTCGACGCTGACCTTGTCGGCCTGGGTCGGCGCGACGTGGAAGAGCGCGGACAGCCGGTCCACCGGGGTGAACCGCCACGCCTCCTCTCGGCCACCGGGGACGGCGAAGTCGTCCACGGCATACGAGGTCTTGCGCTCGGCCCGCGACTGGTCGGGGACGAATGCGGCGGCGGAGTCCTCGTGGGACCCCGCCGGCGCTTCGGGGTTCTTCTGGGCCAGCAGGCTCAACCTACGGCTCCTTCCATCTGAAGCTCGATCAGGCGGTTGAGCTCGAGGGCGTACTCCATGGGCAGCTCACGCGCGATGGGCTCGACGAACCCGCGCACGATCATGGCCATGGCCTCTTCCTCGGTCATCCCGCGGGACATGAGGTAGAACATCTGGTCCTCGGACACCTTGGAGACGGTCGCCTCGTGACCCATCGTCACGTCGTCCTCGCGGATGTCGACGTAGGGGTAGGTGTCGGAGCGGCTGATCGTGTCGACCAGCAGGGCGTCGCAGACCACGCTCGAGCGAGAGCCGTGGGCGCCCTCGAGGATCTGCACGAGACCCCGGTAGGACGTGCGCCCACCACCTCGGGCCACCGACTTCGAGACGATGGTGCTCGAGGTGTTCGGAGCGGCGTGGACCATCTTGGCGCCGGCGTCCTGGTGCTGGCCCTCGCCCGCGAAGGCGATGGACAGCGTCTCGCCCTTGGCGTGCTCGCCGAGGAGGAAGACGGCCGGGTACTTCATCGTGACCTTGGAGCCGATGTTGCCGTCGATCCACTCCATCGTCGCGCCCTCGGCAGCGGTCGCCCGCTTGGTGACGAGGTTGTAGACGTTGTTGGACCAGTTCTGGATGGTCGTGTAGCGAACGCGGGCGTTCTTCTTCACGATGATCTCGACGACCGCGGAGTGCAGCGAGTCCGACTTGTAGATCGGCGCGGTGCAGCCCTCGACGTAGTGCACGTAGGAGCCCTCGTCGGCGATGATCAGGGTGCGCTCGAACTGGCCCATGTTCTCGGTGTTGATCCGGAAGTAGGCCTGCAGCGGGATGTCGACGTGGACGCCCGGCGGGATGTAGATGAAGGAGCCACCCGACCAGACGGCGGTGTTGAGCGCGGCGAACTTGTTGTCACCGGCGGGGATCACCGACGCGAAGTACTCGCGGAACAGGTCCTCGTGCTCGCGCAGGCCGGTGTCGGTGTCGACGAAGATGACACCCTTCTCCTCCAGGTCCTCACGGATCTGGTGGTAGACGACCTCGGACTCGTACTGGGCCGCGACACCGGAGACGAGGCGCTGCTTCTCGGCCTCCGGGATGCCGAGCCGGTCGTAGGTGTTCTTGATGTCCTCGGGGAGCTCGTCCCACGTGGTGGCCTGCTTCTCGGTGGACTTCACGAAGTACTTGATGTTCTGGAAGTCGATGCCGGTGAGGTCGGAGCCCCAGTTGGGCATCGGCTTCTTGCCGAACAGGCGCAGCGACTTCAGGCGCAGGTCGAGCATCCACTGCGGCTCGTTCTTGCGAGTGGAGATGTCGCGCACGACGTCCTCGTTGAGGCCACGCTTGGCGGTCGCGCCAGCGGAGTCGCTGTCGGACCAGCCGTACTCGTAGCGGCCCAGGTCCTTCAGACCGGGGTTGCGCTCCTCGATGTTGGTGCTCATCGCGTGGACCCTTCTGTGGTGGTGACAGGGGTGGTGACAGTTGTGGTGTGGTCGGGCATGGCGGGCTCAGTGGGGGCGTTGCTCGTCGCGACGTTGCTGGTGGGGATGGCAGTGCTGGTCGGAACAAAGGTGGTGCACACGTGGTCTCCGTGGGCGAGGGTCGCCAGGCGCTGCACGTGCACGCCGAGCAGGCGCGAGAACGCATCTGTCTCAGCGTCGCAGAACTGGGGAAATTCCCGCGCCGCGTGCTGGACGGGGCAGTGCCCCTGACAGAGCTGTATGCCGGTGAACGGGCTCGCGGAGCCCGGCTCACCCACGGGGCGGGCCGAGGCGGCGAAGCCGTCACGCGTGAGGGCGCCGACGAGGGCGTCCACGCGAGCGGCGGTGCCGGGGCCGGCGGCAGCCAGCTCGGCGGCATACCGGCCCTCGAGCTCGGCGACGCGGGACTCGGCGAACCGGCGCACCGCGCCCTCGCCGGACTCCTGCGAGATGAACCGCAGCGCCTCGGTGGCGAGGTGGTCGTAGTCGGACTCGAGGCCCTGGTGACCGGCGTCGCTCAGCACGAACGAGCGTGCGGGACGGCCGCGACCGCGGACACCGGGGGCCACCTCGTGCGCGGCGATGAGGCCGGCATCCTCGAGGTTCTCGAGGTGACGACGGACGGCGGGGGCGGTGAGCCCGAGGTCGAGGGCGAGCGTCGCGGCGGTGATGGGCCCGCGTTCGCTGATCACCTGGAGGATCCGGTCGCGCGTGCGTGACTCCAGGGCGGCAGGGGCCACCTGGGTCGTCGCGACGGGAACCGGGATATTCACAACGCCGATGTTACGTAAATACCCCGCGCCATGGAAAGCAAGGTGAACCTAACCTCGCCGCCCTCGACTTCTGGCCACCTGTGGCGGGCGCAGCCGCCCCGAACGCCACGGCGTGCCGCACGGGTGGCCAGGAGTGCGGTGGTTGCGACGGTCAGCCCAGCAGGCCGCGCTCGCGCGCGACGGCCACGGCCTCGCCTCGCCCGGTCACCCCGAGCTTGGCGATGATGTTGGACACGTGCACGCTGGCCGTCTTGGCGCTGATGAACAGCTGGGTGCCGATCTGCCGGTTGCTGCGGCCGAGGGCCACCAGCGCGAGGATCTCGGCCTCGCGGGTGGTGAGCGCCTCGCCCTGCCGGGAGGCCGCCTTCGGGGCGGACCGAACTCCCCCGCCGAGCCGGATCTCGGCCCTCAGCGGCTCGGCCCCGAGCCGCTGGGCCACCTCGAGCGCGGCCTTGAGCTCGTCCGAGCCGCGGGGGTCACCGGTCGACTTGAGGACGGTGCCCAGGCGCGCCCGTGACCGCGCCGCCTCGTAGGGGTGTCCGTAGGTGTCGAAGGCGTCGACCGCGCCCTGCCAGGCCTCCACGAGTGGCACGGGGTCGACGTCCGCGCCGCCGAGCCACTCCAGCCTCAGTGCCTCGGCCCGGGCGCGGGCCCGCCAGGCGGTGGACTCCGGGCCGTCGTTGCCGGGGCGCGACGTCGCCTGGTCCCAGACCTGCGAGGCGGACTCGGCGAGCGCGGCGCCCCGCGACACCAGGGCGGCCCGATCAGAGGTCGGCACCCGCTGGATGTGGCTGCCCAGCTGGCCGAGCAACAAGGCGTCCAGCCGCAGCTGGCCCTGGAACAGGGGGTACCAGACGCGGGTCAGCACCTCGACCACCTCGTCGTGCACCCTGATTGCCGACGCGAGGTCGTCGGCGTGACCGTAGAGGTCGATGGCGGCACTGCCCGCCAGCAGCGGGACGAGCCCCTCCTGCTCCCACCACGCCCGGGACACCTCGAATCCCGCCACCGCAGCGAAGTCACCCTTGGCCGCCGCGACGTACATGCGTGCGCCCATGAGCATGGACCGGGCAGGCTCGGGCGGGACCTCGCTCGAGACGTCGAGGATGTCGAGGGCCTCCGCCCACCGTCCCCGCTCGTAGGCAGCTATCCCCGCCAGCAACCGCCCGTCGAAGGCGTAGGGGGCCCACGGCCGACCAGCGCCGCGGGCGCGCTCGACCCCACGCCGGTAGACGTCGACGGCCTCGTCGAGCCGTCCCGCACGGTGGTGCAGCCAGCCGAGGTGGTGATAGGCCCGGACCTCGGCCGGGTCGCCGGGGGTCCGGGAGGTCGCGATGATCCGCTCGAGGGTCGCCCGTGAGGTCTCGGGGTCGCCGGCCCGCTCGAGGATGCGCGCCTCCACCACCCGCACCTCGTCGGCCACGTCGTGCAGCCCGGACGCCTCGGCGGCAGCGACCGCCTCGTCGACGGCGGCGATCGCCTCGCCGTCGCGGCCACGGTCGGCGAGGGCCTGCACCTTGGCCGCGAGCAGCCGGGCCCGAATCTGGGGGTGGTCCTCGTCGACGCCGTCGAGCAGGCCGAGGCCCTCCTTGGTCGCCGCCAGCGTGTCGAGCGTGCTCTCGGTGATCCGCGCCGTCGTCGCCAGGGCGGCCAACAGCTCGGCACGCCCGGCCGGGTCGGCGCGTGGGCCCCGGCGGGCAAGTCGCTCCTCGAGCAGTTCGAGCGCCTTGAGGACGCGCCCGACCGCCGTGGCGGCCGCGGCCGCTCGCAAGGTGAGCGCGTCACAGTCGGGGTCGTTCTCGGGCATCAGGGCCAGGGCGTTCTTGAAGTGCCGGAAGGCCTCCTCCGGCCCGGCCATGCGCAGGGCTGAGTCCCCCGCCTGCACACTGGCCTCGCGCGCCTGCTCGCGCTGGCCCGCAGCGCTGGCATGCCGCGCCAGCTCCGCCCACGTCCCGAGCGAGCGGTCCTGCGCCAGCGCCGCGGCATACCTCTCGTGGGCGCGCACCCGCTCGCCGGGCAACAGGTCGTCGTAGACCGTCTCGCCGAGCAGTGCGTGGCGGAAGGCGTAACCCCCGCTGTCCGTGGGGACCAGCACGTGGTGCTCGACCGCGTCACGCAGACCCGCGTCCAGCTCGGCCTCGCCGAGACCCGCAACCGCCGCGAGCAGCCGGTGCGACACGTGCCGGCCGGCCGCCGAGGCCACCCGGACCACGTGCTGACCGGCCGTGCCGAGCTGGTCGAAGCGCACCAGCAGCAGACGGGACAGGTCCTCGGCCAGTCCGGACCCTCCGAGCGCCGTCGCGGCCACCAGCTCCTCGGCGAAGAACGCATTGCCCTCGGCCCGCTCGACCACCTGGCGCACCTGGTCCTCGGGGAGCGGTTGGGTCTGCAGCCCGCGGACCAGCTCGCGGACGGCGTCGTCGGCGAGGGGGGCCAGGTCGAGCCGCTCGACCTCGGCCAGCCGGGACCAGTGAGCGAGGGTGGTCCGCAGCGGGTGGCGCCGGTGCAGGTCGTCGCTGCGGTAGGACGCCACGATGCTCACCCGCCGAGCGAACCCTCGCGTGAACAACAAGGTCAACAGGTCGCGCGAGGACTGGTCGGCCCAGTGGACGTCCTCGACCACGAGGAGGATCGGCGCGTCGGAGGCCAGGTCGTCGAGCGCCGCGTGGACCGCCTCGACGAGGTCGCCCCGGTCGATCGCCGCGTCCGCGGGGTCGTCGGGGTTGGGCTCGGTGCGGCGGGACGGGACCAACCGGGAGAGCCCGGGGTGAGCCGACAGGACGCGGTCGAGAAGCTCTGGCGACGTGCTCTCGAGTCGTCCGAGGACCTCGATGAACGGCAGGTAGGGCAGGGACTGGCCGGCCTCACCCAGACAGTGCCCGACCAGGACCGTCCAGTCCTGGGCCCTGGCACGCGCCGCGACCTCGGCGAGGATGCGGGTCTTGCCGATCCCGGCGTCGCCGGACAGCAGCACGAGGCCGGTGCCACTCGGCCCGTCGATGCCCAGGAGGGCGGCGAGCCTGGTCGCCTCGTCGTCACGTCCGACGAACAACCCGGCTGCCGAACGCTCGAAACCCACGACACCGATTATGTCGGAGGGGTCCGACAGGGTGTCGTGGGTTTCGAGGTTGCGGGGCGTCGCTGCCTGGCTGTCGCCGCGGTGGGCGCGGACGTCGAGCGTGGTCGCCATGGGGGCGGCCGCGCTCAGGCGACGCGAGCCGAGCCGGTGCGGGCGGCGCCCTGACCGTGGCGGTGCGAGTGGACGACCCGGCCGATGGCGGTGCGGATGGCGTGGCCGTGGTGCCGTGCGGGGACGCCGGTGGCCGGTCCGGTCGACAGCCTCTCGGTGCGCCAGGCCACCTCGGCGGCGACGAACAGCGGGTCTGCGTTGATGCTCATGGTGTGCTCCTTCTGGTGGTGGTGTTCTCAACCTGCCCGTCTGAGGCGGGCGGCCACATGGGGCGAGTGCCCTATCTGTGGCCCTACGGCCCTCAGGGGGCCTCAGACCGGCCTCAGACCGGCCGCGGAGTGCGGCGAACCGTCTGTCCCAGCGGCCGGGGCAGGTGCCAGTCGCGGTGCCGGCGCGGGCGCCGCGGCTGGCGTCGGGCCAGGTTCGCGCCGGACAGGCTCTCCTGCTTCCACTGCTGCTCGGCGAGGACGATGTACGGGTGGGCGGTGAGACTCATGGCCGTTCTCCTTGGTGCCTTGGTGTTCCTCTGGGTCGATGCCTCCACGGTTCGCCTCTGAGGCCCCCTTCCACATGGGGAAGTCGCCCATCCCTGCACGACCAGGGCCGGTTCTGAGGTGCCCGGCCCGCCTCAGGGGGTGCTGCGTCCCGGACCTAGACTCAGGGCGTGCCACCCGCTGTCCTCGTCTCCGGTCTCGCCAAGCGCTACGGCAGCGTGGTCGCCCTCGACGGCGCTTCCTGGCAGGCCGAGCTGGGGGCAGTGACGGCAGTGCTCGGCCCCAACGGCGCAGGCAAGACCACGATGGTCGAGTGCTGTGAGGGGCTGCGTCGCCCCGACGGGGGCCAGGTCCGCGTGCTGGGCACCGACCCGTGGAACGCCGGCCCGGCCCACCGCGCACGAGTCGGCGTGATGCTCCAGGACGGCGGGCTGCCCGCGTCCGCCCGTCCCCTGCGCCTGCTGCGCCACCTCTCGTCGATGTATGCCGCGCCCGCACCTCTCGATCCCCTCGTCCAGCGCCTCGGGATCGACGAGTTCTCCGGCACCTCCGTGCGCCGCCTGTCGGGCGGTCAGCGCCAACGCGTGGCACTGGCCGCAGCCCTCGTCGGTCGTCCCGACGTCGCCTTCCTCGACGAGCCGAGTGCCGGCCTGGACCCCCACGCGCGCCTCGACGTCTGGGAGCTCGTGCGCTCCCTGGCCGACGAGGGCGCGGCGGTGGTGCTCACCACCCACTCGTTCGAGGAGGCGGAGCGGCTGGCCGACCACATCGTCGTCGTCGCTGCGGGTGCCGTGGTCGCCCAGGGGTCGCTCGATGCCGTGACCGGTGGGGACCGGCTCGAGGACCGCTACTTCGCCCTGACCCGGAGGTCCGTCGCATGACCGCGGTCTCCGCCCCCGCCTCGCCTGCTGCCCGGGTGCTGGCCCAGGCCCGGTTCGAGGCGGTGACCCTCCTGCGCAACGGCGAACAGCTGCTCGTCGCCGTGCTGCTCCCGGCCGCCGTCCTCGTCGCCCTGGTCCACGCGGAGTCCCTCTCGCTCGGCGACGGTCGCAGGGTCGACCTCGCCGTCCCGGGTGTCCTCGCGCTGTGCGTGATCTCGTCGGCCTTCACCGGTCAGGCCATCTCGACCGGCTTCGACCGTCGCTACGGCGTGCTGCGACTGCTTGGCGTCACACCGCTCGGACGCACGGGGCTCGTCCTGGCCAAGGCAGTCGCCGTGCTCTGCGTCATCGCGGTCCAGGTCGTCGTCATCGGAGGGCTCGGGCTGGCGCTCGGCTGGGAGCCGACGCTGCGCGGCATACCTGCGGCGGTGCTCTCCCTCGTGCTGGGCACGTGGGCCTTCGTGGCACTGGCCCTGCTGCTGGGCGGCACGCTGCGTGCCGAAGGCGTGCTGGCCATCGCCAACCTGCTGTGGGTAGCCCTGCTCGCCCTCGGCGGCGTGGTCATCGCCGGCACCGAGCTCCCGGACCGGTTCGCCGGCGCCGTTGCCCTGCTGCCCTCGGCCGCCCTCGGCGACAGCCTGCGCGCCGCGCTGGTCGAGGGGCGGATGCTGCCCGGCGGCTGGCTCGTCATGACGCTCTGGGCGCTCGTGGCGACGGGGCTGGCGCGCCGGTTCTTCCGCTGGAGCGACTGACTGGTGGCGCCGGCCCTGGTCCAGCACACCACCGTCACCAGGGCCAGCAGACCCACGAGCCACCACGGTCGTGCGGTCGCCACCGCCACCACCAGGAGCGTCGCGTACCCCGCCGCGACCCCCGCCCGCCACGTGTTGGTCTCCATGGGTCCAGTGAGCCACCGGGGCCAGCCCGCGCACCATGAGGGGACTCCCCCAACCGCGTCAGGGTCCACCCTGAGCCGTACCCTCGTGGCGTGACCGCAGCACCAGCCTCGACCTCCGCCACCGCCGCGCCGGTGGCCTCCGCCGGTGCGGTGTGGCTGCCCAGGATCCTGCTCGCCAACCTGGTGGTCGAGGTCCTCATCGTCGTCACCGGCGGACTGGTCCGGCTGACGGGCAGTGGGCTCGGCTGCCCGACCTGGCCGCAGTGCGTGCCCGGGTCGTACACCCCGGTCCCCCACCAGGCCGAGGGCTGGCACCGCTACATCGAGTTCGGCAACCGCACCCTGACCAGCGTGGTGAGCATCGCCGCGATCGCGACGGTGTATGCCGTGTGGCGCTGGGCAGCGCGGCGTCGCGACCTGCTCGTCCCGGCCTTCGTCGTCCTGGCGGGTGTGGGCGTGCAGGCGGTCCTCGGCGGGATCACGGTCCGGACGGGGCTGAACCCCTTCACCGTCTCCGCCCACTTCCTGGTGTCGATGGGCCTGGTGGCCGCCGCGGCATACCTGCTGTTCCGCGCCCAGGAGCGCGCCGGCGCACGTGCCCTCACGGTCCACCCGCTCGTCGAGCGGCTCGGGTGGGTCACCTGCGCGGCTGCCGGGGTGGTGCTGGTCCTCGGCACCGTGGTGACCGGCTCCGGGCCCCACTCCGGCGACGCCGACGAGCCGGCTCGGTTCGGGTTCGACCCGCGGACCATCTCGTGGCTGCACGCCGACGCCGTGATGCTCTTCGTGGGACTGGTCGTCGCCGTCTGGGTCGCCGCCCGACTGACATCCGACTCCCCCGCGCCGGGGCGGGCCTGGGCGGTGGTCTTCGCTGTGACGATGGCTCAGGGGCTCGTGGGCTACACCCAGTACTTCACCGGACTGCCGTGGGTCGTGGTGCTCGTGCACATGCTCCTGGCCACGCTGCTCGTGGTCGCGCTCACCCGGGCCATGGTCCGGGTCCGGTCACACTGATCGCCTTTCCCAGCACGTCGTCAGGGAGCACCCTGCGCCAGCCTCTCCACCGTGGGCCACACCCCGTGGGTTGCGACTCCCAGCGCAGTTCCACAAGATCTCTTGTGCAATTACCATTGCACAAGTAGTCTTGTGCGTATGCCAGCCACACCCCGCTCCGGAGTACGCACCGTCACGGAGGCCAAGGCCCTCTCCGCGATGGCCAACCCGTTCCGCTCCCGGATGATGGACGCCCTCAAGGTCGACGGTCCGTCGACCGCGTCCGCGCTGGCCGCCCGCACCGGGCAGGCCGTCGGCAGCGCCAGCCACCACCTCAAGGTCCTGCACGAGGGCGGCCTGGTGGAGGAGGCGCCGGAGCTCGCCAAGGACCGCCGCGAACGCTGGTGGCGGCTGGTCGACCCCGGCACCCGCTGGTCGCGGGCAGACTTCGCCGACGACACCGCCGCCGTGACCGCCGCCTACGCCGCCGAGGCGCTGGCGTTGCAGCGACAGTTCGAGCGCACCCGCGACTGGAACGCCAACGCCGCCTCCGCCCCCGAGTGGGACGCCGCCTCCTTCGCGACGCAGAACTGGATGCACCTGTCCCCCGACGAGCTGCAGCAGGTCGCCGACGAGGTGGTCGACGTGCTCATGCGCTGGTCCGGGCGCCAGGTGCCCGATGACGGCGTCGATCGCGAGCCGGTGTTCGTCTTCGCGCGAGGGTTCCCGGCCCAGCCATGACCACCCCGACCCCACCGGTTGCCCCGCCTCCCCCACTGGCCCGCAACCGGAACTTCGGCCTGCTCTGGTTCGGCGAGGGCGTCAGTGTCCTCGGCAACGCCACCACCTCGGTCCTGCTGCCCCTGCTCGCAGTCGTCGGCTTCGACGCGGGCCCTGGCTGGATGGGGGTGCTCACGGCGGCGGCGTGGGTGCCGTGGCTGGTCATCGGCCTCCCTGCCGGGGCCTGGGTCGACCGGCTTCCGGCCCGGCGCGTCATGGTGGCCAGCGACCTCGCGGCCGCGGCCACGCTGGCGAGCGTCCCCCTCGCCTGGGTGTTCGACGTCCTCACGTTGCCGCACCTGGCCGCGGCGGCGTTCTGCAACGGGGTGTGCACCGTCTTCTTCCGCGCGGCCTACCCGGGGCTGGTGCGCCAGGTGGCCCCGCGCGAGCAGCAGGAGTCCGCTTTCGCCCGCCTCTTCGGCACCGAGTCCGCCATGCAGGTCGCGGGGCCCGGCGTCGGTGGCCTGGTGGCCCAGGTGGCCTCGGCCGCAGGGGGTCTGCTGGTGGACGCCCTGAGCTTCGTCGTCTCCGCCGTCTGCCTCTGGCGCCTGCGGCTGCCGGCTCCCGATCCGTCGAGTCCCGACGACCCGACGGTGGCACCGCTGGGCCGACGCATCCGCGAGGGCGTCGACTACCTACGACGCGACCGCCTCCTGCGCTTCTTCACCGTCGTGGGTGGGGTGAGCAACTTCGGGCTCACCGGCTACGGCGCACTGCTCGTGCTGTTCCTCGTGCGCGACGTGCACCTCTCCTCAGGCGCGGTCGGACTCGTGCTGGCGGTCGGGTCGGTCGGTGGTGCCATCGGCGCCACCATCGCCACCTGGGTGTCGCGGCGGCTGGGGTCCGCCCGGGCCCTCCTTGCCCTCCAGGTCGTGGCGGGGCCACCCGCCTTGTTGGTGCCGCTCGGCGCGCCGGGCGCGGGCCTGGTCGCCATGGTCACCGGGATGCTGCTGGTCGGTGTCGGCGTGGTCGCCGGCAACGTCGTCCGTGGCGCCTGGCGCAACCGCTACGTCCCCGAGCACCTGGTCGCCCGACAGGTCACCACGGCCCAGGTCGTCAACCTCGGCACGATGCCGCTGGCCGGGATCGCCGCCGGCGTCATGGGCACGCAGCTCGGCCTGCGACCGACGATCGCCGTGATGGCGGCCATCCACGTGCTGGCCTGCCTGTCGATGTGGTGGAGTCCCCTGCGCGGGCTGCGCCACATGCCCGGGCCGGTGGACGAGGACACCGACTCCGGCGTCGGCGTCGGCGTCGGCGTCAGCGCGAGATGATCGGCAGGTAGAGCAGCGGGTCGACAGCCACACCCAGGAACAGGATGCCCACGTAGGTGATCGAGAAGTGGAACAAGCGCATCGGCTTGAGCGCCTGGGGGTCCGCGCCGGTCTTGGCCACCCGCAGCAGACGGTGTGCCTCGAGCAGGAACAGCACCCCCGTGACCAGTGCCGTGCCGAGGTAGATCCAGCCCATCGGGTTGACCCACACCAGCGCGAGCGAGACGGCGACCATCGCCCAGGAGTAGGCCACGATCTGGCGGGCCACGACGACGAACTTCTCGACGACCGGCAGCATCGGCACGTGGGCCGCGGCGTAGTCGTCCTTGAACTTCATCGACAGCGGCCAGTAGTGCGGAGGCGTCCAGAAGAAGATGACGAGGAACAGCATCACGGCCGACCACGACACCGAGTTCGCCACTGCCGACCAGCCGATGAGGACGGGCATGCAGCCGGCCGCGCCACCCCAGACGATGTTCTGCGCGGTGCGGCGCTTGAGGATCATCGTGTAGCCCACGGCATACATGACGATGGCGCCGAGCGAGAGGGCCGCTGACAGCCAGTTGACGACCAGGGCGAACCACACGGTCGAGACGACGGTGAGGACCACCCCGAAGACCAGACCCTCACGCGGGCTGATCTCACCGGTCACCATCGGACGGTTGCTGGTGCGGTGCATCTCCGCGTCGATGTCACGGTCGTAGACACAGTTGAACGTGTTGGCCGCGCCCGCGCTGAGCGCCCCACCGACGAGCGTGGCCACGATGAGCCAGAGCGACGGAATTCCCTTGTGCGCCAAGAACATCACCGGCACCGTCGTCACGAGCAGCAGCTCGATGATGCGCGGCTTGGTGAGTGCGAGGTAGGCCGCTGCCTTGCGTCTGCGCCCCGGGGCCGAAGACGCGGAGATCCGGGCTGACGGATCGAGTGCGGTCACGGCGTCCTTCGTGGATGGTGCAGGGGGCGGCTGGCCGGGCCAGTCTATCCCCGGCCGGGCGGTGTCCTGTGGACGGGACTGGATGCGACGGGAATCACCTCCGGGACTAGTCTCGGATCGTCGTCGTGCGCCGCCTGTGCAGCTCAGTGTGAGGAGAACCATTCGTGCCTACCACCACTCGTTCCGCCAAGTCCCAGCCCGCCCGGAAACGGAGCAGCTCGCTGCGTCCGCCCGTGGCGCGCAAGGCCGGCTGGACCGACCTGGACGTCCGTGCCGTCGACACCGTCAGGGTTCTCGCCGCGGACGCCGTCCAGAAGGTCGGCAACGGCCACCCGGGCACCGCGATGAGCCTCGCCCCAGCGGCATACCTGCTCTACCAGAACGTCATGCGTCACGACCCGTCCGACCCCCACTGGCTCGGCCGCGACCGGTTCGTCCTGTCGTGCGGCCACTCCAGCCTCACCCAGTACATCCAGCTCTACCTGTCCGGCTACGGCCTCGAGCTGACCGACCTGAAGGCGCTGCGCACCTGGGGTTCGCAGACACCCGGCCACCCGGAGGTGCACCACACCAAGGGTGTCGAGATCACCACGGGCCCCCTGGGTTCCGGCCTCGCCTCGGCCGTGGGCATGGCGATGGCGCAGCGGCGCCAGCGTGGGCTGTTCGACCCTGACGCCAAGCCGGGCACCAGCCCGTTCGACCACCACATCTGGGTGATGGCCTCCGACGGCGACATCATGGAGGGCGTCAGCCACGAGGCCTCCGCCCTTGYCGGCCACCAGGAGCTCGGCAACCTCACGGTCATCTACGACCAGAACACGATCTCCATCGAGGACAAGACCGAGATCTCCTTCTCCGAGGACGTGGGCAAGCGCTACGAGGCCTACGGCTGGAACGTCGTCACCATCGACTGGCGCGGCGACGGCACCGGCGGCGGGTACGTCGAGAACGTCGACCAGCTGCTTGCCACCCTGGAGAAGAGCCGCACGTCCAGGAAGCCCACCTTCGTGGTGCTCCGCACGATCATCGCCTGGCCCGCACCGACCAAGCAGGACACCGGCAAGTCCCACGGCTCGGCCCTCGGCGACCCGGAGATCGCGGCCACCAAGGAGCTCCTCGGCTTCGACCCGACCAAGACCTTCGAGGTCCCCCGCCCGCTGATCTCGCACACCCGCAAGGTCGGGGCGCGCGGCAAGGCAGCCCACAAGGCGTGGGACAAGGGGTATGCCGCGTGGCGCAAGGCCGAGCCGGAGCGTGCGGCCCTCCTCGACCGGCTCGTCGCCGGCGACCTGCCCGACGGGTTCGAGAAGGCCGTGCCGACCTTTGCGGCGGACCCCAAGGGCATCGCGACGCGAGCGGCCTCGGGCAAGGTTCTCGGCGCACTGGCCGACGCCGTCCCCGAGCTGTGGGGTGGGTCGGCGGACCTCGCCGAGTCCAACAACACCACCATGGACGGCCAGCCCTCCTTCATCCCCAAGTCGAAGCAGACCCGTGAATGGTCCGGCGGTCCGTACGGACGCACGCTGCACTTCGGCATCCGCGAGTTCGGGATGGGGCTGATCCTGAACGGCATTGCCCTCGAAGGCCTGACCCGCCCCTACGGCGGCACCTTCCTCGTCTTCTCCGACTACATGCGCCCGGCCGTGCGGCTCGCAGCGATCCAGCAGGCGCCGGTGACCTTCGTCTGGACGCACGACTCCATCGGTCTCGGCGAGGACGGCCCGACGCACCAGCCGATCGAGCACCTCGCGGCACTGCGTGCCATCCCGTCCTTCGACGTCGTGCGGCCGGCGGACGCCAACGAGACGGCCGCCGCCTGGGTCGCCGTGCTCAAGAACAAGCGGCCGGCCGGGTTGGCACTCAGCCGCCAGAACCTGCCGATCGTCGACCGCACGGTGGCCGGCAAGGTCAGCGGCGTCGCCAAGGGCGCCTACATCCTGTTCGAGTCGAGCAAGGCCACACCGGACGTCATCCTCGTGGCGACAGGCTCCGAGGTGCAGCTGGCTGTGGCCGCTCGCGAGACGCTGGAGCAGTCCGGTGTCGCCACACGGGTCGTCTCGATGCCGTGCCGCGAGTGGTTCGACGAGCAGACCCCCGCCTACCGCGAGAAGGTCCTGCCCGCTGCGGTCAAGGCCCGCGTCTCCGTCGAGGCAGGCGTTCCGCAGGGCTGGCGCGACATCGTCGGCGACGCCGGCGAGATCATCGGGATCGACCACTTCGGCGCGTCCGCAGATGCGGCGACCCTCTTCCGCGAGTTCGGTTTCACTCCTGCCGCCGTCGTGGCGGCGGCCAAGAAGTCCCTCAAGACTGTCAAGGGAAAGTGACCAGCAATGACTGACAACGCAGCACTCAAGGCCCTCGCCGACAACGGCGTCTCCGTGTGGCTCGACGACCTCTCCCGCGAGCGGATCGAGACCGGCAACCTCCAGGAGCTCATCGACACCAAGGGGGTCGTCGGGGTCACCACGAACCCCTCCATCTTCCAGGCCGCCCTCGCCAAGGGCGAGCGGTACGACGCCGATCTGCGCACGTACGCCGCCGAGGGGAAGACGGTCGACGAGACCGTGTTCGGGCTGACCACCGAGGACGTCCGCAACGCGTGCGACATCCTGCGCCCGCTGTACGACTCCACCAACGGCGTCGACGGTCGTGTGTCGATCGAGGTCGACCCGCGACTGGCCCACGAGACCGCCAAGACGGTCACCCAGGCCAAGGAGCTCTACGCCGCCGTGGACCGCCCCAACGTCCTCATCAAGATCCCGGCCACCGTCGAGGGGCTGCCCGCCATCTCCCAGACGCTGGCCGAGGGCATCAGCGTCAACGTCACGTTGATCTTCTCGCTCGACCGCTACCGCGGCGTGATGAACGCCTTCCTCACCGGGCTCGAGCAGGCGCGTGAAGGCGGCAAGGACCTGTCCCAGATCCACTCGGTCGCGTCCTTCTTCGTGTCGCGCGTGGACACCGAGGTGGACAAGCGGCTCGACGCCATCGGCACCGACGAGGCCAAGGGCCTCAAGGGCAAGGCCGCGGTCGCCAACGCCCGCCTCGCGTACCAGGCCTTCGAGGAGGTCTTCGCGACGCCGCGCTGGAAGAACCTCGCCGACGACGGCGCGAACGCGCAGCGCCCGCTGTGGGCCTCGACCGGCGTGAAGGACCCGGTCTACTCCGACACCCTCTACGTCACCGAGCTGGTGGCGCCCAACACCGTCAACACGATGCCCGAGAAGACCCTGGACGCGGTGGTCGACCACGGCGAGGTCACCGGTGACACCGTCACCGGCACCTACCAGGACGCCGGCGGGGTGCTGGACGCCCTGGAGGGCCTGGGCATCTCCTACGCCGACGTGACCGCCCAGCTCGAGCGCGAGGGTGTCGACAAGTTCGAGGCGTCCTGGGGCGAGCTGCTCGACGAGGCCCAGTCCGACCTCGACCTTGCTCGTGCCGACGTGGAGCAGTCGGGCAAGGGCGACCAGTGAGCTCACTCGGCGTGGTGGCATCGGGCGCCGCGGCCGATGCCATCGCCACCAAGGTCGCCGACCTCGTCGAGGCCCAGTTCGCGAGCAAGCTCTTCGCCCAGGACGCCACCCTCTGGGGCCCGGAGGCGGAGTCGGAGTCGGCCATCCGTCTGTCGTGGGTCAACCTGCCCCGGTCCTCGCGGCCGTTGCTGGGTGAGATCGCGGCGCTGCGCGAGCAGCTGCGCGGCGAGGGCGTCGACCGGGTCGTCCTGTGTGGCATGGGTGGGTCGTCACTGGCCCCCGAGGTGATCTGCGCGACGGCGGGCGTCGACCTGGTCGTCCTCGACTCCTCCCAGCCGGACATGGTGAGGGACGCCATCACCGACCTGGAGCGGACCGTCGTGGTCGTCTCCAGCAAGTCGGGCTCGACGGTGGAGACGGACTCACAGCGTCGCGTCTTCCAGGCGGCGTTCGGGGAGCTGGGTATCGACCCCACGGCCCGCATCGTCATCGTCACCGACCCCGGCAGCCCGCTCGACGAGGAGTCGCGCGCGGGCGGCTACCGGGTCATCAACGCCGACCCCAACGTCGGTGGCCGCTACTCGGCACTGACCGCCTTCGGTCTGGTCCCCTCGGGGCTCGCGGGTGCCGACATCGAGGCGCTGCTCGACGACGCGGAAGCCGTTGCCGACGTGCTCAGCGCGGACGACGACGCCAACCCCGGTCTGCGCCTCGCGGCAGCGATGGCGGGCACTGATCCCCTGCGCGACAAGTTCGTCATCGTCGACGACGGGTCGGGCATCGTCGGATTCGCGGACTGGGCGGAGCAGCTCATCGCCGAGAGCACCGGCAAGCTGGGCACCGGTGTGCTGCCTGTCGTCGTCGGGGGCGACTCCGACCCCGAGGTGGCGTGGCCGGCGCCCGACGTCACCGTCGCCCGACTGGTCGGCGACTCCGACGACGACCTCACCCTGGGCGCAGATCCCGAGGGCGGGGCCGACGCCAGCCGTAGCGAGGTGGCCGTGAGCGGGCCGCTCGGCGCCCAGCTCCTCCTGTGGGAGGTCGCGACGGCCGCCGCAGGGCGCCTGCTCGGCATCAACCCGTTCGACCAGCCGGACGTGGAGAGCGCCAAGAAGGCAGCACGCGCGTTGCTGGACCAGGGCATCGGCAGCGCCGAGGCTCCCGCCGCCACTGACGGAGCGGTCGAGATCCGCTCCCTGGGCGGCGAGTGGCTCGGCGGTGCGAGCACCGTCACCGAGGCACTCACCGCGCTGTTCGACCAGCTCGACCCCGAGCGCGGTTACGTCGCCGTGATGGCCTACCTCGACCGGATCACCGACGCGGCCCTCGCGGACGTGCGGCCCGGGCTCGCACGGCATACCGAACGTCCCACGACGTTCGGGTGGGGGCCCCGGTTCCTGCACTCCACGGGTCAGTTCCACAAGGGCGGCCCGGCCACGGGCGTGTACCTCCAGATCACCACCGCACCGCACGAAGACCTGGCGATCCCCGGACGCGAGTTCACCCTCGGTGACTTCATCGCCTCCCAGGCCGCCGGGGACGCCCAGGTGCTCGTCACGCACGGTCGTCCGGTGCTGCAGCTGCACCTGACCGACCACGACACCGGGCTGGCCCAGGTCACCCGGGCGCTGACGGACCTGACCCCCTCGGAAGGCACCACCACATGACCCCAACGCGGGTGACGCAGGACAGCAACCCCCTGCGCGATCCTCGTGACAAGCGACTCCCCCGTATCGCCGGCCCCTGCGGCCTGGTCCTCTTCGGTGTCACCGGGGACCTGGCCCGCAAGAAGCTCATGCCGGCGATCTACGACCTGGCCAACCGTGGGCTGCTCCCACCGGGCTTCTCGCTGGTCGGGTTCGCGCGTCGAGACTGGGCGGACCAGGACTTCGGCAAGATCGTCTACGACGCGGTCAAGCAGCACGCCCGCACACCGTTTCGGGAGAGCGTCTGGCGCAACCTGGCAGAGGGATTTCGTTTCGTGCCAGGCACTTTCGATGACCCGACGTCGTTCGACCTGCTCTCCGAGACGGTCAAGAACCTCGAGCACGAGCGCGGCACGGGTGGCAACATCGCGTTCTACCTGTCGATCCCGCCGTCGTCGTTCTCCGTCGTCTGCGAACAGCTCGAGCGGTCCGGGCTGAGCAAGCCCTCGGCGGACGCGTGGCGTCGCGTGGTCATCGAGAAGCCGTTCGGCCACGACCTCACGAGCGCCCGCGAGCTCAACGACATCGTCGAGGGCGTCTTCCCGCCCGACGCGGTCTTCCGCATCGACCACTACCTCGGCAAGGAGACCGTCCAGAACCTGCTGGCGCTGCGTTTCGCCAACCAGATGTTCGAACCGGTCTGGAACGCCAACTACGTCGACCACGTGCAGATCACCATGGCCGAGGACATCGGCATCGGCGGGCGAGCCGGGTACTACGACGGCATCGGCGCCGCCCGCGACGTCATCCAGAACCACCTGCTGCAGCTCCTCGCCCTCACGGCGATGGAGGAGCCGGTCTCGTTCGCCGCAGAGCACCTCCGCGCCGAGAAGGAGAAGGTCCTCTCCGCCGTGCGACACCCCAAGGACCTCGGCAAGTCCACGGCCCGCGGCCAGTACGCCGCCGGGTGGCAGGGCGGTGAGCAGGTCATCGGCTACCTCGACGAGGACGGCGTCGCCAAGGACTCGCACACCGAGACGTATGCCGCTATGAAGCTCGAGATCGACTCGCGGCGTTGGGCCGGCGTCCCGTTCTACCTGCGCACCGGCAAGCGGCTCGGCAAGCGGGTCACCGAGATCGCGGTCGTCTTCAAGAAGGCGCCGCACCTGCCGTTCAACGACACCGCGACCGAGGAGCTCGGCCAGAACGCCATCGTCATCCGCGTCCAGCCCGACGAGGGCATCACGATGCGGTTCGGCGCCAAGGTGCCTGGGGCGCAGATGGAGGTGCGCGACGTGACCATGGACTTCGGCTACGGCCGCGCCTTCACCGAGTCCAGCCCGGAGGCCTACGAGCGCCTCATCCTCGACGTCCTGCTCGGGGACCCGCCACTGTTCCCGCGGCACGAGGAGGTCGAGCTCTCCTGGGAGATTCTCGACCCGGTGGAGGCCTACTGGGCCAAGCAGCGGGCCGAGGTCGAGCCCTACGTCGCTGGTGGCTGGGGTCCGGCCACCGCCGACGAGATGATGCGCCGTGACGGCCGCGTCTGGAGGATGYCATGAGCACCCCACTCAGTTCTCCCCCGCTGCGCTCCTCCGATACTTCGCAGGGACCCCGCTCGACCACCCCACTCAGTTCTCCGCTCGTCCCTCGCTCCGATACTGATCGGGGACCCCGGTGATCGTCGACCTGCCCAGCACCAGCACCGTGGCGATCAGCAAGAAGCTGGTCGCGCTGCGCCAGGACACCGGGGCGATGGCCCTGGGTCGCGTTCTCACCTTGCTGATCGTCGTCGACGAGCAGGATGCCGAGGAGGCCATCCAGGCCGCCAACGACGCCAGCCGTCAGCACCCGTGCCGGATCATCGCCGTCGTCATCGGCAACAAGCGTGGCCAGTCACGCATCGACGCCCAGATCCGCGTGGGCGGCGACGCGGGAGCAAGCGAGGTCGTGGTGCTCCGGCTCTACGGCGCCCTGACCGAGCACGGGCGCAGCGTCGTGATCCCTCTGCTGCTTCCCGACTCCCCCGTCGTGGCCTGGTGGCCCACCGATGCCCCCACGCACCTGGCGCAGGACCCGATCGGTTCGATGGCCCAGCGTCGCATCACCGATGCCGCCGAGGCCAAGCACCCGCGCTCCGCGCTCCAGGCACGGGCCGGCACCTACACCAGGGGCGACACCGACCTCGCGTGGACGCGCGTCACGCTGTGGCGAGGGCTGCTCGCCGCCGCCATGGACCAGCCGCCGTTCGAGCCGGTGACCGAGGCGACCGTCACCGGCGGCTCGGACTCCCCGTCGACCGACCTGCTGGCCGCCTGGCTCGCCCAGACGCTGCGCTGTCCGGTCCGCCGGGCTCGCTCGCGTTCGGGCACCGGCATGGTCAGCGTCCGGCTCGAGCGGCGCAGCGGCGCCATCGACCTGGTTCGACCCGACGGCGCCATCGCCACGCTGAGCCAGCCCGGGCAACCCGTCCGTCGCATCTCGCTGGCCCGCCGGGCCACCGCCGAGTGCCTCGCCGACGAGCTGCGACGGCTCGACCCCGACGAGATCTACGAGGAGGCGATCCGCAGCGGGCTCGCGCGGATCGGCACCAAGACGGTCACCGCCAGCGAAGCCGTCCGCGAGGGTGAGGCGCCCTCGGTGAAGGAGGCCGAGCGCGAGGCACGCAGGATCGCCCGCGCCAGCGCGAAGACGGCCAGCTCGGAGATGGTCCAGGCTGCGACGCCTCCCGCGGCGGCGGACACCGCCGTCGTCAAGAAGGCAGCCGCCCGCAAGCTCGCCAAGACCACGTCGACCGACACCCCGGCCAGGGCCAAGGCGGCGAAGACGCCGGCCCGCGCGGCCGCCACGCAGGTGAAGGGTGCAGCGGTGAAGGGTGCAGCGGTGAAGGGTGCAGCGGTGAAGGGTGCAGCGGTGAAGGGCGGCAAGGCATGAGCGCGGCCCCGGTCGTCGTCGTCCACCCCGACAAGCAGTCGGTGGCCGACGCCGGTGCGGCGCGACTGGTCACGACCCTGCTCGACCTGCAGGCCGCGGGACGAGCCCCGCACGTGTCGCTGACCGGCGGCTCGCTCGGCTCGGCGATCATCGCCTCGATCCTCCAGGTGCCGGCCCACACGGCCGTCGACTGGTCGAGGGTCTCGGTGTGGTGGGGAGACGAGCGCTACCTGCCTGCAGGTGACGCCGACCGCAACGACACCCAGAACGACGCCGCGGGCCTCGACCGCCTCGGGCTCGACCAGGGCAACGTGCACCGCGTCGCCGGCCCCGACGCGAGCGACTCGGTCGAGGACAGCGCGGACCTGTACTCGGCAGCGGTCCGTGGCAGTGGCGGGGGCGAGTTCGACATCATGATCCTCGGCGTCGGTCCCGACGGCCACGTCGCCTCGCTCTTCCCCGGGCATCCCGCCCAGCTGAGCACCGACGCGATCGCTGTGGCCGTGCACGACTCCCCCAAGCCTCCTCCGGACCGCGTGTCACTGACCTTCGAGTGCCTCAGTCGCTCCGACCGCGTGTGGTTCCTGGTCGCCGGCGCGGACAAAGCGGAGGCTGTCCGCAACGGAGTCGAGGGGGCTGGGCCCGAGCTGTCCAGCGCGGCGCAGGTGCGCGGCATACGCGAGACGATCTGGCTGGTCGACGCGGATTCTGCCACCCACCTCCCCCCTGCCTGACCCATCCCCCACTTCTGGCCACTGATGGCTGGCCCATCCCCCACTTCTGGCCACTGATGGCTGGTYCGAGCCCCAGAACAGCCACCGCGTGAGCTACCGCTGGCCAGAAGTGCACTGATACGACGAAGCGCCGCCCCGGACTTCGGGGCGGCGCTTCGTGGTCGCGTTCGTCGTGAGTGGCTGCTACTGGATGAGCTTGCGCTCCCGCAGCGTGGCCAGGGCCTCGTCGAGGATCGCCTTGCCGTCGGCGTCGGAGCGACGCTCCTTCACGTAGGCCAGGTGGGTCTTGTAGGGCTCGACCTTCGGGGGTGCCGGCGGGTTGGCCTCGTCCTGACCCGCGGGGAACCCGCACCGCGGGCAGTCCCAGGTCTCGGGGACGGCCAGGCCCGGCTCCTCCGCGAAGCTCGGTCGGGTCTGGTGGCCGTTGGCGCACCAGTACGACACGAAGACGCGAGGTGCGGCCTCGCCGCGCTCGGCCTCGCCCATCGGGCCGGCGCCGACTCGGCTGCCTCGGATTGCGTTGCCACCTGCCATGTGCGGAAGGTCCTTGTCTGGGTCAGGGAGAGTCTGGTCAGGGATCTTGCGTCAGGAACGTGCGGTCAGAAGGTGTTCGGGTCGAGCTGTCGTGCAGGCGCTCAGGCGGAGAACCGGTCGATGAGACCGATCCCCACGATGCACGCGAACCAGATGACTCCGACGGCCACGGTGAACCGGTCGAGGTTGCGCTCTGCCACCGAGGACGACCCCAGCGAGGTGGACATGCCGCCACCGAACATGTCGGACAGACCGCCGCCCTTGCCCTTGTGGAGCAGGACCAGCAGCGTCAGGAACAGACCACCGATGACCAGCAGGACCTGCAGGCCAATACGTACGGCTTCCACGGAGCACCCATCTCGAGTCGACGTCAGTTGGTGCTGCCGAAAGGCAGCAAGGTTCAGGATACCTGCTGGCCGCTCAGGCAGTGGCCAGGTGGTCGCGGTAGCGGCAGATGGAGGCGAACTCGGCCGGGTCGATCGACGCGCCACCCACGAGCGCACCGTCGACGTCCTCCTGGGACATGATGGCCGCGACGTTGTTGGCCTTCACCGATCCGCCGTACAGCACGCGCACACCGTCGGCCAGGTCGCCGGAGTACAGCTCGGCCAGCTTGGTGCGGATCGCGGCGCAGACCTCCTGCGCATCCTGCGGCGTGGCGACCTCGCCGGTGCCGATGGCCCACACCGGCTCGTAGGCGATGACGATCGTCTTGGCCTGTTCGGCCGTGACGTCGGCCAGACCCGCTTCGAGCTGCATGAGCACGTGCGGGAGGTGGGTCCCCTCCTGGCGCACCTCGAGGTGCTCGCCGACGCAGAAGATGGGGGTCAGGCCATGCCGGTACGCAGCCTTGACCTTGGCGTTGACGATGTCCTCGGACTCCTGGTGGTACTCCCGCCGCTCACTGTGGCCGGCCAGCACGTAGGTGCAGCCGAGCTTGGCGAGGAAGGCACCGGAGATCTCGCCGGTGTAGGCCCCGGAGTCGTGCTTCGAGAGGTCCTGCGCCCCGAAGACCAGCTGGAGCCGGTCGCCGTCGATGAGGGTCTGCACGGAGCGCAGGTCGGTGAACGGCGGCAGCACCGCCACCTCGACGGCCGCGTAGTCGTGCCGGCCGTCACGCAGGGTCCAGTCGAGCTTCTGCACCAGGTGGGTGGCCTGCAGGTGGTCGAGGTTCATCTTCCAGTTGCCGGCCATGAGGGGCGTGCGTCCGGAGGTCTTCGCTGCCATCAGGTTTGCGTCCTAGGGGTATGCCGGTGGGCCGGGCTGGGAGCCCGGCCCACCGAAGGGTGTTGGTCGGTGCTGGGTCAGGCGGTGGACTCGTCGAGCACGGTGAGACCCGGGAGCTCCTTGCCCTCGAGGTACTCCAGGCTCGCTCCACCGCCGGTCGAGATGTGGCCGAACTGGTCGTCGTCGAAGCCGAGCTGGCGCACCGCCGCCGCGGAGTCGCCGCCACCGATGACGGTGAGCGCGCCCTTCTCGGTCGCCTCGACGAGGGCCTTGGCCACGGCAGCCGTGCCCGCGGCATACGGCTCCATCTCGAACGCACCCATCGGGCCGTTCCAGAAGACCGTCTTGCAGTCCTTGAGCTTCTCGGCGAACAGCACCCCGGACTCGGGCCCGATGTCGAGCCCCATCCGGTCGGCGGGGATCGCACCGGCAGGCACCACGTCGCGCTCGGCGTCGGCAGAGAACTCGGTGGCGGCGACGATGTCGACGGGCAGGACGATCTCGACGCCCCGCTCCCTGGCCTGCTCGAGGTAGCCCTTGACCTGTTCGAGCTGGTCGGCCTCGAGGAGGCTGTTGCCCACCTCGTAGTCCTGGGCGGCCAGGAAGGTGAAGACCATGCCGCCGCCGATGAGGAGGCGGTCGGCGGTCTGGAGCAGGTTGTCGATGACGCCGAGCTTGTCGGAGACCTTCGCACCACCCAGCACCACGGCATAGGGACGCTCCGGGTCCTCGGTCAGGCGCTTGAGGACGCCGACCTCCGTCTCGACGAGCCCGCCCACGGCCGACGGCAGCAGCCGCGCGACGTCGTAGACGCTGGCCTGCTTGCGGTGCACGACGCCGAAACCGTCGGAGACGAACAGGTCGGCCAGCCCGGCGAGCTGGCCGGCGAACTCGGCGCGCTCGTCGTCGGTCTTGGCCGTCTCGCCCGGGTTGAACCGGAGGTTCTCCAGCAGCACGACGTCGCCGTCCTGCGCCGCCTCGACCGCGGACGTGGCACTGTCGCCCACGGTGTCCGTGGCGAACGTGACGTCGCGGCCGAGGACCTCGCCGAGGCGGGCCGCCACCGGCGCCAGCGAGTACTTGTCCTCGGGCGCGCCCTTGGGCCGACCGAGGTGGGCGCACACGATGACGCGGGCGCCGGCCTCGGACAGTGCCTGGATCGTCGGCGCCGACGCGCGGATGCGCCCGTCGTCGGTGATGGTCGTCCCGTCCAGGGGCACGTTGAGGTCGGACCGGACGAGGACGCGCTTGCCGCGCAGGTCGCCCAGCTCGGAGATCGAGTGCATTACAGGTGGCTCCGCATCGTCGGCTCGGCTCCGGTCGCTCAGAGCGACTGGCCGACGAGGGCGACGAGGTCGACGAGGCGGTTGGAGTAGCCCCACTCGTTGTCGTACCAGCCGATGACCTTGACCTGGTTGCCGATCACCTTGGTGAGACCGGCGTCGAAGATGCACGAGGCCGGGTCGCTCTCGATGTCCTTGGACACGATCGGGTCCTCGGTGTAGACGAGGATGCCCTTCAGGGGGCCCTCGGCAGCGGCCTTGACCGCGGCGTTGACCTCCTCGGCGGTGGTCTCGCGGCCGGCCTCGAAGGTGAGGTCCGTGGCCGAGCCGGTGGCGATCGGGACGCGCAGGGCGAACCCGTCGAGCTTGCCCTTGAGCTCGGGCAGCACCAGGCCGATGGCCTTGGCGGCACCGGTCGAGGTCGGCACGATGTTGAGGGCGGCGGCGCGGGCGCGACGCAGGTCCTTGTGCGGGGCGTCCTGGAGGTTCTGGTCCTGGGTGTAGGCGTGGATGGTCGTCATCAGGCCCTTGACGATGCCGAACTCGTCGTGGAGGACCTTGGCCATCGGGCCGAGGCAGTTGGTCGTGCACGACGCGTTGGAGATGATCGTGTGCTTGGCCGCGTCGTACTGGTCGTCGTTGACACCCATCACGATCGTGATGTCCTCGTTGGAGGCGGGCGCCGAGATGATGACCTTCTTGGCGCCACCGTCGATGTGCGCGGTCGCCTTGGTGGCGTCGGTGAAGAACCCGGTGGACTCGACGACGATGTCGGCGCCGACGGCGGCCCAGTCGATCTTGGCCGGGTCGCGCTCCTCGAACACCCGGAAGGTCTTGCCACCGGCAGTGATCGAGGTGTCGTCGTAGGTCACCTCACCGGGGAAGCGGCCGAGGATCGAGTCGTACTTGAGCAGGTGGGCCAGCGTCTTGTTGTCCATCAGGTCGTTGGTGGCCACGACCTCGATGTCGGCTCCCGACGCCTCGATGGCGCGGAAGAAGTTGCGGCCGATGCGGCCGAAGCCGTTGATACCTACGCGAACAGTCACGATGCCAAGTCCTTCTCAGATGGGGACGGTATGCCGCGTGGCGCGGCGCGGAATTGCTCGGCCCCGAGCCTAGCGAGCAGGGCCGTCGGGAGTCACGGCGGTCCGGCGTACGGGCCGGTAACGTGGCAGCTCCGGGGTCGCGCGTGGCGGGCGCCCCAGGTCGGGCACGGCGGCATACGGGCCGAGGTCAGTAGTCGCCACCGAAGAGGTCGCGCGTGTAGACCTTGTCGGCCACGGGTTCGAGCTCCGCCACCATCCGGTTGGCGACGATGACGTCGGACACCTCGGTGAACTCGGCGAGGTCACGGATCACCCGCGAGCCGAAGAAGTGGTCATCGGCCAGCGCCGGCTCGTAGACGACGACCTGCACGCCCTTGGCCTTGATCCGCTTCATGATCCCCTGGACGCTGCTCGACCGGAAGTTGTCGGAGCCGGACTTCATGATCAGGCGGTGGATGCCGACGATGCGGGGGTGGCGCCGCAGGATGTCGGTCGCCACGAAGTCCTTGCGGGTCGTGTTCGCCGTGACGATCGCCTCGATGAGCGACTGGGGCACGTTCTGGTAGTTGGCGAGCAGCTGCTTGGTGTCCTTGGGCAGGCAGTACCCGCCGTAGCCGAACGACGGGTTGTTGTAGCCCGGGCCGATTCTCGGGTCGAGCCCGACTCCCTCGATGATCTGGCGCGGGTCGAGTCCGTGGGTCACCGCGAAGGTGTCGAGCTCGTTGAAGAAGGCGACGCGCATGGCGAGGTAGGTGTTGGCGAACAGCTTCACGGCCTCGGCCTCGGTGCTGTCGGTGAGGAGCACGGGGACGTCCGGCTCCTCGGAGCCCTCCCGCAGCAGGTCGGCGAACACGCGTCCGCGGTCACTGCGCTCGCCCACGACGATCCGGGAGGGGTGCAGGCTGTCCCACAGGGCCTTGCCCTCCCGGAGGAACTCGGGGCTGAACAGGAGGTTGTCCGTGCCCAGTCGCCGCGACAGTCCCTCGGTGAAGCCGACCGGCACCGTGGACTTGACCACCATCACTGCGGCGGGGTTGGCGGCCACCACGTCGGCGGCAACCTTCTCCACCGAGGAGGTGTCGAAGTAGTTGGTCACCGGGTCGTAGTCGGTCGGTGTCGCGATGATCACGAACTCCGCGCCGGCGTAGGCCGTCGCCGAGTCGGTCGTGAAGGTCAGGGTCAGCTCGTGGTGGGCGAGGAACGTCTCGATCTCCGGGTCCGCGATCGGGCTGCGTCCCGAGCTCAGCAGGTCGACGCGGTCGGCATCGATGTCGAGGGCCACGACCTCGTGCCGCTGGCCGAGCAGGACCGCCATGGAGAGCCCGACGTAGCCGGTGCCGACGACCGCGATCCTGGTCATGCGCTGTCCTCGCTCCGGGTCCTGCCCTGACTCGCCTCGGTCATGGGTCGGTCAGGCGTCCAGCATGTCGGGCGTGAGGTTGGCCTCGGTGCCCGGGATGCCGAGATCCTGTGCCCGCTTGTCGGCCATCGCCAGCAGGCGCCGGATCCGCCCCGCCACGGCGTCCTTGGTCATCGGTGGCTGGGCGAGCTGGCCGAGCTCCTCGAGCGACGCCTGCTTGTGCTCAAGCCGCAGCGCGCCCGCCTCCTTGAGGTGGTCGGGGATCTCGTCGCCGAGGATCTCCATGGCACGGTGCACCCTGGCACCGGCGGCGACCGCGGCGCGCGCCGAGCGCCGGAGGTTGGCGTCGTCGAAGTTGGCCAGCCGGTTGGCCGTGGCGCGGACCTCACGGCGCATCCGCCGCTCCTCCCACGCCATGACCGCGTCGTGTGCGCCGAGGCGGGTGAGCATCGCCCCGATGGCATCGCCGTCGCGGATGACGACCCGGTCGACGCCGCGCACCTCGCGCGCCTTGGCCTGGATGCCGAGGCGGCGAGCCGCTCCCACGAGGGCGAGGGCTGCCTCCGGTCCGGGGCAGGTGACCTCCAGGGCGGAGGACCGGCCGGGCTCGGTGAGCGAGCCGTGGGCGATGAACGCACCGCGCCAGGCTGCCTCGGCGTCACAGGCGGAGGCGCTGACCACCTTGGGCGGCAGCCCTCGCACCGGACGCCCACGGGCGTCGATCAGCCCGGTCTGCCGGGCCAGGGCCTCGCCGTCCTGGACCACCCGGACGACGTAGCGGCTGCCCTTGCGCAGACCGCCGGCCGCGAGGACCAGGACCTCCGAGGGGTGGCCGTAGAGGTCGCTGATGTTCTTGCGGAGCCGCCGCGCGGCGTTGGCCGTGTCGAGCTCGGCCTCGACGACGATCCGTCCCCCCACGATGTGCAGGCCGCCCGCGAACCGCAGCGTTGCGGCCACCTCGGACTTGCGGCAACAGGGCTTCGTGACGTCGAGTCTGCTGAGCTCGTCCTTGACCCGCGCCGTCATCGCCATTGGTTCATCCTGCCATCTCGCCGTCGTGCACTGGTGGGCTCTGGTCCCATGCTCTGCTGTCTCCCCTGGTTCGCCGGCGCCGACCGGCGCTGACGTGGTCTCGCGTCAGACTCAACCATGTCCGCCCTCAGCCGAACAGGTCGCGGTATGCCGCGGCCAACCGGAGCGAGTCATGGTGCCCCGGTGCGCCGCGTTGCGCCACCGGTGCAAGGACCAGCTCCGCCCCGAGCCGCGCGGCGGCCGACCGCA
This sequence comes from Pedococcus sp. P2_E5, assembly GCF_056403895.1. Taxonomy (NCBI): domain Bacteria; kingdom Bacillati; phylum Actinomycetota; class Actinomycetes; order Micrococcales; family Intrasporangiaceae; genus Pedococcus; species Pedococcus sp. P2_E5. The sequence continues at coordinate 46,996 of NZ_JBFUEP010000003.1, read as the reverse complement.
ATCCTGCCTCATCATCGACGGCGCCGGGATCGGCCAGGACAGCGTCCAGCCTCATCCGCGGCGCGTGGTCGACCAGGGCCTCCACCTGGCGAGCGGCCGTGAACCCCGCCGTCTCTCCGGAGTGCTCCAGGTTGAGGGTGAGCAGCCGCCGGGCGGTCGTGTCGTGCAGCGCGTCGCGCAGGGCCGGCACCATGAGGTGCGGCATCACCGAGGTGAACCACGACCCCGGCCCGAGGATCACCCAGTCGGCCTCGCGCACCGCCGCAACCGTCTCCGGGGCCGAAGGCGGGTCGGCCGGCTCGAGGGCGATGCTGAGAACGGTCCCCCTGGTCGTGGCGACCGCCACCTGGCCCCGCAGCGTCGAGAGGGCCAGCGGATCGCCGGGGTCCAGACCCCGCACGCGAGCGGTGATCTCGAGGGGCACGGCTGCCATGGGCAGCACCCGGCCCCTCGCGTTGAGCAGTCGCCCGACGAGGTCGAGCCCGATGACCGGGTCGTGGTGCAGGTCCCACAGAGCGGTGATGAGCAGGTTGCCAAGGGCGTGGCCGCCCAACTGGCCGTCGCCCCGGAACCGGTGCTGGAGGACGTCACGCCAGGTGTGTCCCCACTCGGTGTCGTCGCAGAGGGCGGTCAGGGCCATCCGCAGGTCGCCGGGTGGCAGCACGTCGAACTCGTCGCGGAGCCGCCCGGAGGACCCGCCGTTGTCCGCGACGGTGACGACGGCGGTGATGTCGTCACAGACCAGCTTGAGTGCCTCGAGCGAGGCGGCGAGGCCGTGCCCACCACCGAGAGCGACGACCGCGGGGCCGGTCATTCCTGACCCAGGTCGCGGTGGACCACGAACGTCGCGATGTCCTCGCTGCTGAGCCGCGACCGCAGCGCCTCGGCCACGGCGACCGAGCGGTGCTTGCCGCCGGTGCAGCCCACCGCGACGGTGACGTAGCGCCGACCCTCGCGGATGTAGCCCTCCGTCACCGGGTCCATGAGGGCGACCACCCGGTCGACGAACTCGGGTGCCCCCTCCTGAGCCATGACGAACTCGGCCACGGGCGCGTCCTGCCCGGTGAAGTTGCGCAGCTCGGGGATCCAGAACGGGTTCGGCAGGAACCGCATGTCGAAGACGAAGTCGGCGTCGAGCGGCACGCCGTACTTGAAGCCGAACGACATGACCGCGATGCGGACCTTGTGGCCGATGTCGCCGGAGAACACCGGATGGACCTTCTTGGCGAGCTGGTGGACGTTCAGGCCGGACGTGTCGATGACGACGTCGGCGCGCGCCCGCAGGTCGGCCATCATCGCTCGCTCGCGGGTGATGCCGTCCAGCAGCCGACCCTCGCCCTGGAGTGGGTGCGGTCGGCGCACCGACTCGAACCGGCGCACGATCGCCTCGTCCGTGGCGTCGAGGAAGACCAGGTTGGGTCGCCAGCCGCGCTCGCGCAGCTCGTCGAGCGCCGTCTGGAGGTGGTCGAAGAAGCCGCGGGCCCGGACATCCACCACGGCAGCGAGGCGCGGCAGGCCGGCCCGGCGCGGCGCCTCGTTGGCGAGGTCGGCCAACGAGACCAGCAGGTGCGGCGGCAGGTTGTCGACGACGTACCAGCCGGAGTCCTCGAGCACGTTGGCGGTCGTCGACCGCCCGGCGCCGCTCATGCCGGTCACGATCACGAGCTCGGCGGGGTCGCGCCCGTCGCCGGAGTCGGCGACGTCGGGGGCTCCTGCGTCGGGGGCTCCTGCGTCCGGGGCTCCTGCGTCCGGGGCTCCTGCGTCCGGCCCAGCTGCCTCCGGTGCCGCGCGGTCCTCGTCGGTCATCCCTGCCCCGTCTCCTCGCTCATCGCGCTCAGTCACCGTCGAGGATCTCTCCGGTCATCAGGTTGACGGCGGGCGCGGCGGTGTCTGCGGTGGCCAACTCTGCCGCAATCGTGGCTGCCAGCGCAGGTCCGATGCCGGAAACTTCCTGCAGTTCCTCGGCCGTGGCCGCGCGAACCTTCTTCACCGAGCCGAAATGGCGCAGCAGGGCCTTGCGTCGCGTCTCCCCCAGCCCCGGCACTCCGTCAAGGACACTGGTGGTCATCGCCTTGGAGCGGCGCTGGCGGTGGAAGGTGATGGCAAAGCGGTGCGCCTCGTCGCGGACCCGCTGCAGCAGGTAGAGGCCCTCGCTGGTGCGCGGCAGGATCACGGGGTAGTCCTGGCCCGGCACCCAGACCTCCTCGAGCCGTTTGGCGAGCCCGACGACGGCGACATCGTCGATGCCCAGGGCCGTCAGGGCCGACTGCGCCGCGTTGACCTGGGGCAGGCCGCCGTCGACGACGACGAGGTTGGGCGGGTAGGCGAACTTCTTCGGCTTGCCGGTGTCGGGGTCGATCCGCTCGGGGCCGCTCTCGGGATCAGGCCCGAGCTCGACGTCGGTGGCCTGGTCGCGCTCCTCGAGGTAGCGCTGGAACCGCCGGGTCAGCACCTCGTCCATCGCCGCGGTGTCGTCCACCTGCTCGCCCCGGATGACGAACCGGCGGTACTCGGACTTGCGGGCCAGCCCGTCCTCGAAGACGACCATCGACCCGACGACCTGGGAGCCCTGGATGTGGCTGATGTCGTAGCACTCCACGCGCAGCGGTGCGTCGGCCAGGTCGAGGCTGGTCTGCAGCTCCTGCAGGGCCTGGCTGCGCGCCGTGAGGTCCCCCGCGCGGGCGAGCTTGTGCCTGGCGAGCGACTGCTTCGCGTTGCGGTGCACGGTCTCGAGCAGGGTGCGCTTGTCGCCGCGCTGGGGCACCCGCAGGTCGACCAATGCACCGCGCAGCGACCCGAGCCAGATCGCGACGGCATCGGGGTCCTCCGGCAGGACCGGCACGAGCACCTCGCGCGGCACGCTGTCACCCGACTCCCCTCCGTAGACCTGCTGGAGGAGGTGGCCGACGATCTCGGGGACCGACTCGTCGTCCATCTCGGCGACCCAGCCCCGCTGCCCGCGCACCCGCCCGCCGCGCACGTGGAACACCTGGACGGCGATCTCGAGCCCGTCGTGCTCGAGGGCGAAGACATCGGCGTCGGTGCCGTCGCCGAGGACGATGGCGGACTTCTCCAGCGCCTTGCCGAGCGCCACGAGGTCGTCGCGCATCCGGGCTGCCTGCTCGAACTCCAAGGACTTCGAGGCGGCCGCCATGTCGCGCTCGAGCCGCTTGACGAACCGCGTGGTGTTGCCCGCCATGAAGTCGCAGAAGTCCTCGGCGATCGCGCGGTGCTCCTCGGGACTGACCCTGCCCACGCACGGCGCGGAGCACTTGTCGATGTAGCCCAGCAGACACGGACGGCCCACCTGTCCGGCCCGCTTGAACACCCCTGAGGAGCAGGTGCGGACCGGGAACACCCGCAACAGCAGGTCGAGCGTCTCGCGGATGGCCCACGCATGGGCGTAGGGCCCGAAGTAGCGGGTGCCCTTGCGCTTGGCCCCGCGCATCACCTGTGCGCGCGGGAACTCCTCGCCGAGCGTCACCGCGAGGTAGGGGTAGGACTTGTCGTCGCGGTACTTGACGTTGAACCGCGGGTCGTACTCCTTGATCCAGGAGTACTCGAGCTGCAGGGCCTCGACCTCGGTGGAGACCACGGTCCACTCGACGCTCGCGGCCGTGGTGACCATGGTGGCCGTGCGCGGGTGCAGCTGGGCCACGTCCTGGAAGTACGACGACAGCCGCGGCCGCAGCGACTTGGCCTTGCCGACGTAGATGACGCGCTTGGCGGCGTCCCGGAACCGGTAGACGCCCGGGTCGACCGGGATCTCCCCCGGCGCCGGACGGTAGGTCGACGGGTCAGCCACGACTCCACTCTATGGAGRCCGACCGACGGTGCGTCCCGCGGGAGCCCCGCTCCCCGCGGGAGTCGAGGTATGCCGCATCGTGACCACGCGGCATACCTCCCCCCGCGCTTCTGGTGGGGACGGTCAGGTGACCGTGATCCCGTCGCCGCTCACAGCCACGGACTTCTCCGGGAGCGGCTTGGTGGCCGGCCCCTTCTTCACGGCGCCGGTCGTGATGTCGAACTCGCTGAGGTGGCAGGCGCTGCACTTGATCACCCCGTCGGCGACCTCGGCGAGGATGCACATCTGGTGGGTGCACACGGCGCTGAAGGCCTTGAACTCCCCGGCGGTGGGCTGGGTCACCACGACCTTCTGGTCGGCGAAGACCTTGCCTCCCCCCACCGGGATCGTCGCCTTCGAGATCGCGTCCTTGACGGCGCTGGTCGCGGCGTCCTTCGCCGAGCTGGTGGCGCTGCTCGCTGCGTCCTCGGCGGCACCGCAGCCGGCCAGGGCGGTGACGCCGACGCCGACGAGGCCCGCGGACGCCAGGACGGTGCGCCGCGAGGGGCCTGTGGGCGGGTGGTCTTCAGGGGTGGTCATGCGCGCGCCTTTCGGTGGAGGTGCCCCCTCAGGGGGGGACTGACCAGGTGGCCCGAGGATGCAGGCCGGACATGGGTGGGACCTGTGTGGAACATGGGTATGACGTAGGACGCTGCCATGGCGTTCAGGCCACCCGCCACGGGGCGGTGATAACGACACGGTCACGCATGGGGTCGATGTGCTGCCACGCAGGGGGAACAGCGGCATAGTCTGCACACACCCCAACCGGGGTGACCCGTGGGCGCAGTACGGCCCGCGAGCACCCAATGACTTCAGGAGGAGTCTTGCGTTCCGTGTTCAAGATTGGCGCGCCACTCGTGGCCGCTGCCCTCGCGCTGACTGCCTGTGGTGGAACCACCGGCGGCAGCACCGACGCCGGTTCCAAGGCGTGTGACCTCAAGATCGGCTTCTTCGGCGCCCTCACCGGCGACGCTGCAAACCTCGGCATCAACATCAAGAACGGCGCCGAGCTCGCCGTCAAGCAGTACAACGAGAAGAACGCCGACTGCAAGGTCGCGCTCACCTCGTTCGACAGCCAGGGCGACCCGTCCATTGCTCCCGGACTGGCCCAGAAGGCCGTCACCGACAAGAAGCTGGTCGGCATCGTCGGCCCCGCCTTCTCCGGTGAGTCCAAGGCCGCCGACCCGATCTTCGACAAGGCCGGCCTCAACATCATCTCCGCCTCGGCGACCAACCCGGCGCTGTCCGAGAACGGCTGGAAGACCTTCCACCGCATCCTCGGCAACGACGCCACCCAGGGTCCCGCCGCTGCGAAGTACATCAAGGACGTCCTGAAGGCGCAGAAGGTCTTCGTCTCCGACGACACGTCCGAGTACGGCAAGGGCCTGGGCGACATCGTCAAGAAGGACCTCGGGTCCCTCGTGGTCGGCACCGACCAGACCGCGGCCGACGGCAAGCAGGACGACTTCGCCGCCACGGTCACGAAGGCCAAGGCCTCGGGTGCAACCGCCTTCTTCTACGGCGGCTACTACTCGAACGCCAGCAAGCTGGCCAAGCAGCTGAAGGACGGTGGCTTCACCGGCACCTTCGTCGCCGGCGACGGTGTCAAGGACGATGGCTTCATCAAGGGCGCCGGTGCGGCGGCCGAGGGTGCCATCGTCACCTGCCCGTGCCTCCCCCCGGACAAGGCTCCGGAGTTCGCGGCCGCCTACAAGAAGGCGTACAACTCGGACCCGGCCACCTACTCGGCCGAGGCCTACGACGCTGCGAACGTGTTCCTCGCGGCGATCAAGGCGGGCAAGACCTCGTCGGCGGACATGACGGCGTTCATCGCGTCCTACTCCGCCCAGGGTGTCACCAAGAACGTCAAGTTCGACGCCAAGGGTGAGCCGGCTGAGGTCTCCGTGTGGGCCTACAAGGTCACCGGCGGCAAGATCGTTCCGGACCAGGAAATCAAGTAACACCACATGTAGCGGCCAGGGCTCTCGGCAACGGGGGTCCTGGCCGCTACCGTGTTCCCGTCCGGACCCGGACCCCGTCGACCTGACGCGGCGGTCCCCCACTACGGAGGTCTGATGGATCTTCTCCTGAGCAACTTTTGGGAGTTCACAATCACGGGGTTGGCCAACGGGGCCATCTATGCGCTGATTGCCCTTGGCTACACCCTCGTCTACGGCGTCCTGCGCCTGATCAACTTCGCCCACTCCGAGGTGTTCATGTGGGGCGGCTTCGCGGCCGTCTGGGCACTCCTGGCGGTGGGCGCCAGCAAGGCGAGCGGCCTCGGCGTCGTCGGGTTCCTCATCGTGGGCTTCGCATCGGCCATGGCGGTCTCCGCCCTCGTGGCGCTCGCGCTCGAGTTCGTCGCCTACCGCCCTCTTCGCAAGCGCAACTCACCGCCGCTGATCGCCCTCATCTCCGCGATCGGCGCGTCCTACACGCTGTCGGAGGCGATGGGCCTGCGCGACAAGCCGTTCAAGTGGTTCGGCAAGGACGACGACATGGTCAGCTACGTCGGCCGTCCCCGCGAGGCCGCGCCGTTCCCGCTCAACATCGAGACGAAGCGGCTCTTCTACATCTTCGACTACCACGTCTCCAACAAGGACCTCATCGTCCTGGGGTCGGCCATCGTCATGATGATCGTGCTCGACCAGTTCATGCAGCGGTCCCGTCTCGGTCGAGGGATCCGCGCCGTGGCCCAGGACCCCGAGTCCGCGGCCCTCATGGGTGTCAACCGCGACCGCGTCATCCGGCTGACCTTCGTCATCGGCGGGGCCATGGCTGGTGCCGCCGCGATGATGTACCTCATCCGCATCGGGCAGATCCGCTACAACTCCGGCTTCCTGCTCGGCGTGAAGGCCTTCACCGCCGCCGTGCTCGGCGGCATCGGCAACCTTCGCGGCGCCCTGCTCGGTGGCTTCATCCTCGGTGTTGCCGAGAACTACGGCCAGGCCATCTTCGGTGGCGAGTGGAAGGACGTCGTGGCCTTCACGCTCCTCGTCGTCATCCTCCTGTTCCGGCCCACCGGCCTGCTCGGTGAGTCCCTCGGAAAGGCACGCGCATGAGCGCCGTTTCGAACTTCTTCCACGGCGTCGGTGACCGCTTCCGCGCCCTGCCCCGCCCGGCCAGGATCGTGCTGATGATCGCCGCGGTGGTGTTGGTCTACCTCCTGCCGATCCTCAACCCGCCGCTGATCACGACGACCGACTCCGACTTCGGTGCCGTGCTGTTCCTCTGTGCGCTGTACTCCTTGGTCGCGATCGGGCTCAACATCGTCATCGGGTATGCCGGCCTGCTCGACCTCGGGTACATCGGCTTCTTCGCCATCGGCGCGTTCACCGTGGGTGTGCTCGGGTCGGCCCACGGCAAGGTGCCGCTGCTGCTGTGCATCCCGATCGCCATGGCGGTCACGCTGCTCTCGGGCATCCTCCTCGGTGCGCCCACCCTGCGGGTCCGAGGCGACTACCTCGCGATCGTGACCCTCGGCTTCGGTGAGATCGTCCGGCTGATCCTGGTCAACGCCGACGGCCTGACCGGCGGCTCCCGCGGCATCTCGAACATCCCCACGCCACCCAGCTGGGCGCTGTTCGAGATCCCGAAGCTCAAGTGGGAGGGACTCGTCGCCTACGTCGACCAGAGCAACACCACGACGTTCCTCGAGTTCGGGGTCACCGACTCGGTCCCGTACTACTGGCTGGCCCTGACCCTCGTGGGTGTCGTGCTCTTCCTCGACTGGCGGATGCAGAACTCGCGGGYCGGCCGCGCCTGGGAGGCGACGCGCGAGGACGAGGACGCCGCTGAGCTGATGGGTGTCCCGACCTTCCGGTTCAAGCTGCTCGCCTTCGCCACCGGTGCCGCGATCGGCGGCCTGTCCGGTGCGCTGTTCGCCACCAAGCAGCAGTTCATCAACCCGGACAACTTCACCATCCTCTACTCCGTGCTCTTCGTCGCCATGGTCGTCGTCGGCGGTCAGGGCAACCGCTGGGGCGTCGTGCTCGCGGCGGCCCTGCTCACCTGGGCGCCGGAGAAGTTCCGGTTCCTGTCGGACGCACGCTTCCTGCTCTTCGGCATCGCGCTGATGGCACTGGCGATCTTCCGTCCGCAGGGTCTGCTGCCACCTCGACGATCGGTGCGCGCGAAACAGGCAGACATCGAGACAGAGGTCCTCGAGGAAGGGGCGACTCATGCCTGACACCACGCCTGACAAGACTCCGGACGGCGCCGTGCCCGACGGCGCCGTGCCCGACACCACGCGTGACGCCACCGACGCGGCACGCGGACCCCGGGTCGACGACGACGCCACCACCCGACCGGAGGTCGACACCACCCCCGACACCTCGGTCGACATCAGCGTGGAGGAGATCGCCCACCTCCCCCAGGGCAAGATGCTCGAGGTCGACGACGTGACGTTGCGCTTCGGCGGTGTCACGGCCCTCGACGGTGTCTCCTTCCACATCAACACCGGCGAGATCCTTGGCCTGATCGGCCCCAACGGTGCCGGCAAGACGACCTGCTTCAACGTGATGACCGGTGTCTACCAGCCCACCTCGGGCGGGATCCGGTTCATGGGCGAGCCGCTAGGCAAGCGACAGAAGTTCCAGATCACCAAGCTGGGCATCGCCCGCACCTTCCAGAACATCCGGCTGTTCCACAACATGACGGCGCTGGAGAACGTCCTGGTCGGCGCTGACGCGCACCACTCCACCGGCATGGCGTCGGCGCTGCTGCGGCTGCGCAAGCACCATGCCGAGGAGGCCGAGGGCATGGACCGTGCCTACGAGCTGCTCAAGTTCATGGGGTTGGACAAGCGGGCCGACGAGCTCGCCCGCAACCTGCCCTACGGCGACCAGCGGCGGCTCGAGATCGCGCGAGCGCTCGCCACGAACCCCAAGCTGCTCTGCCTGGACGAGCCGGCTGCCGGCTTCAACCCAGCGGAGAAGGCTCGGCTGATGGAGCTCATCCGGTCGATCCGCGACCAGGGCTACACCGTGCTGCTCATCGAGCACGACATGAAGCTCGTCATGGGCGTCACCGACCGGATCGTCGTGCTGGAGTTCGGCAAGAAGATCGCCGAAGGCCTGCCCGCCGAGATCCAGGACAACCCTGCGGTGATCGCCGCCTATCTGGGAGTTGATGAAGATGCTTCTTGAGGTCGACGACCTCTGCGTCAACTACGGGCGCATCGAGGCGATCCGCAACATCTCGTTCAAGGTGAACGAGGGCGAGGTGGTCACCCTCATCGGGGCCAACGGTGCCGGCAAGACGACCACCATGAAGACGGTCTCAGGGTTGCGACCGGTGCGCGCCGGCTCCATCCGGTTCGAGGGCCAGGACATCACCGCGATGCCGGCCCACGAACGGCCGGTGCTGGGGATCGCGCAGTCGCCCGAGGGCCGTGGGTGCTTCGTCGGCATGACCGTGCTCGAGAACATCGACATGGGTGCCTACGCCCGCACCGACCGCAAGACGCCGAAGATCAAGGAGGACCGCGACCGGGTCTTCGGGCTCTTCCCGCGGCTGGCGGAGCGGCGCAGCCAGGTCGCCGGCACCATGTCGGGTGGCGAGCAGCAGATGCTGGCGATCGGGCGGGCCCTCATGGCCAACCCCAAGCTGCTGCTGCTCGACGAGCCGTCGATGGGGTTGGCGCCCAAGCTCATCCAGCAGATCTTCGACATCATCACCGAGATCAACGAGCAGGGCACGACCGTGCTCCTCGTGGAGCAGAACGCGGCGCAGGCGCTCAAGCGCGCCCACCGCGCCTACATCCTCGAGACCGGCGAGATCGTGCGTGAGGGCACCGGCCAGGAGCTGGCCAACGACCCTGCGGTCAAGGCGTCCTACCTCGGCGGCGACGWCTAGACGAGCCCTTCGGTGTGCCGGCCCGCCGGCACACCGCGAACGGCCCCTCGGAGATCACCGAGGGGCCGTTCGCGCAGGGTGGTGCTATCTCGTGGAGGTCGCCTTCGCGGTCCTTGCCGAGACCTTGGGGACGGCGGACTTCGAGGCCGTCGCCTTCTTCGCAGCGGCCTTCTTCCCCGTGGCCCTCGTCGCAGCCGCCTTCGTCGTGGGCGCCGCCGTGGCGGTCGCCTTCTTCGCCGCTGTCTTCGATGCCGCCGTCTTCGCCGCCGCTGTCTTCGTCGCCGCTGTCTTGGTGGTCGCGGTCTGCTTGGGCGCCGCCGCGGCGGCGGTGCGCTTGGCCGTCCCCGTGGCCCGCTGCGGCGTGCGCGCGCTCCGGGCCAGGATGGGCGCGAGGAACTGCCCGGTGTAGCTGTCCTCCACCGTGGCGACCTGTTCCGGCGTGCCCTCGGCGATGACCCTGCCGCCCCCGTTGCCGCCCTCGGGACCCATGTCGACGATCCAGTCGGCGTTCTTGATGACATCGAGGTTGTGCTCGATGACGATCACGGTGTTGCCCTTGTCGACCAGACCCTGCAGGACCAGGAGCAGCTTGCGGATGTCCTCGAAGTGCAGCCCTGTGGTGGGTTCGTCCAGGACGTAGATGGTCCGGCCCGTCGACCGCTTCTGCAGCTCGGCGGCCAGCTTGACGCGTTGCGCCTCACCACCGGACAGAGTGGGGGCGGGCTGACCGAGCCGGACGTAGCCCAGCCCTACCTCGTTGAGCGTCTTCATGTGGCGCGCGATCCCGGGCACCGCTGCGAAGAAGTCCGCGGCCTCCTCGATCGGCATGTCGAGGACGTCGGCGATCGTCTTGCCCTTGAAGTGGACCTCGAGCGTCTCGCGGTTGTAGCGAGCCCCGTGGCACACCTCGCACGGCACGTAGACGTCAGGGAGGAAGTTCATCTCGATCTTGATGGTGCCGTCGCCCGAGCAGGCGTCACAGCGGCCGCCCTTGACGTTGAACGAGAAGCGACCCGGCTGGTAGCCACGGATCTTGGCCTCGGTCGTCGTCGCGAACAGCTTGCGCACGGCGTCGAAGACACCGGTGTAGGTGGCCGGGTTGGACCGCGGCGTCCGGCCGATCGGGCTCTGGTCGACGTGGACGACCTTGTCGAGGTTCTCCAGGCCCTTGACCGTCTTGTGCCGTCCCGGCACGTGGCGGGCGCCGTTGAGCTTGTTGGCCAGGACGTTGTAGAGGATGTCGTTGACGAGCGTCGACTTGCCCGAGCCCGAGACCCCCGTGACGGCCACGAGGTTGCCCAGCGGGAACGACACGTCGACCCCGTGCAGGTTGTGTTCGCGAGCCCCGACGACGGTGACCTCCCGCCCCCGCTCCTGGGGTCGGCGCAGCGCCGGCATGGGGATCTCGAGGCGCCCGGAGAGGTACTTGCCGGTGATCGAGTCCTGGTGCTCGAGCAGTCCCTGCACCGTGCCGGAGTGGACGACGAAACCACCGTGCTCCCCCGCTCCCGGACCGATGTCGACGACCCAGTCCGCGGTGGCGATCGTGTCCTCGTCGTGCTCGACGACGATGAGCGTGTTGCCGAGGTCGCGCAGCCGGGTCAGTGTCTCGATGAGTCGGTGGTTGTCGCGTTGGTGCAGCCCGATGCTCGGCTCGTCGAGGACGTACAGGACTCCGACCAGGCCCGAGCCGATCTGGGTCGCGAGCCGGATCCGCTGCGCCTCGCCGCCGGAGAGGGTGCCCGCCGGGCGGTCCAGTGAGAGGTAGTCGAGCCCCACGTCGAGCAGGAACCCGAGCCGCGCGTCGATCTCCTTGATCACCCGCTCGGCGATCTGCCGCTCGCGGGCGGTGAAGTCGACCTCCTTGAGGAACTTCGCGCAGTCGGCGATGGCCAGCGCACAGATGGCCGAGATGCTGCGGCCCCCGATGTGCACCGCCAACGACTCGGGCTTGAGGCGGGCGCCACCGCACTCGGGACACGGCACCTCGCGCATGTAGCCCTCGTAGCGCTCCCGGCTCCACTCGGAGTCGGTCTCGGAGTGCCGCCGCTTCACGAACGGGACGACGCCCTCGAAGCCGGTCGTGTAGGACCGCTCCCGTCCGTAGCGGTTCTTGTAGCGGACGTGGACCTTGTAGTTCTGGCCATGCAGCAGCGCCTCCTTGGCGCTGCTGGACAGCGCACGCCAGGGGGTGTCCATCCCGAACTTGAGGTCCTCACCGAGCGCGGTCATGACCCGCTGGAAGTACTCCGCCGAACCGCTGGTCGACGCCCAGGGGGCAATGGCTCCCTGCGCGAGGGTCAGGTCCTCGTCGGGGACCAGCAGCTCGGGATCCACCTCGAGCTCGGTGCCCAGACCCGTGCACTTGGGACAGGCGCCGAACGGGCTGTTGAACGAGAACGACCGGGGTTCCACCTCGTCCATCGCCAGCGGGTGGTCGTTGGGGCAGGCCATCCGCTCGGAGAAGCGCCGCTCCCGCTCCGGGTCCTTGGCGTCCTTGTCGACGAAGTCGACGACCAGGACTCCCCCGGCGAGCCCCAGGGCGGTCTCGACCGAGTCCGTCAGCCGTCGCTTGGCCCCGGTGTCGTTGCCCTTGGCCACCAGGCGGTCGACCACGACGTCGATGGTGTGCTTGACCTGCTTCTCCAGCTTGGGCGGCTCGGTCAGCGACACGACCTCGCCGTCGACCCGGGCCCGGGAGAAGCCCTTGCTCTGGAGCTCACCGAACAGGTCGACGTACTCGCCCTTGCGGGCGCGCACGACCGGCGCCAGCACCTGGAACCTGGTCTTCTCGGGGAGCTCCAGGAGCCGGTCGACGATCTGCTGCGGGCTCTGCCGGGTGATCGGCTCCCCACAGACGGGGCAGTGCGGGCGCCCAGCTCGGGCGAACAGCAGGCGGAGGTAGTCGTAGACCTCGGTGATGGTGCCGACCGTGGACCGTGGGTTGCGGTTGGTCGACTTCTGGTCGATCGACACCGCCGGGGACAGTCCCTCGATGAAGTCGACGTCCGGCTTGTCCATCTGGCCGAGGAACTGGCGCGCGTAGGCCGACAGTGACTCGACGTAGCGACGCTGGCCCTCGGCAAAGATCGTGTCGAAGGCCAACGACGACTTGCCGGACCCGGACAGACCCGTGAAGACGATCAGCGAGTCACGGGGCAGCTCGACCGACACGTCCTTGAGGTTGTGCTCACGGGCACCCCTGACGATGAGCTGGTCGTGCTGGTGGCGGCGGGCGGGCACGGCTGAAGTCACGGGCACCATCGTAGGTGGCGACACCGACAACCCTGTCCCGGCCACCGACCGGTGCCTCCCGCGCGCACGCGGGCACGCGGCATACCCTCGGCCTATGACGACCCCCATCGAGGAGTATGCCGTCCTGGGCGACACCGAGACCGCAGCCCTCGTGAGCCGGGCGGGATCGATCGACTGGCTGTGCCTGCCGCGGTTCGACTCCACCGCCTGCTTCGCCGCCCTGCTCGGCACCCCCGACAACGGGCGCTGGCTCCTCGGTCCCAAGGGAACCGCCCGCAGCACCCGTCGGTACATCGAGAACTCGTTCGTGCTGGAGACCGTCCACGAGACCGAAACGGGCGCGGTGAAGGTCACCGACCTGATGCCCCTCGGCGACGGGCGGGCCGACATCATCCGCAGTGTCGAGGGACTGCGGGGCCGGGTCACGATGCAGCACGAGTGGGTCGTCCGGTTCGACTACGGCAAGGTCCGCCCGTGGGTGTCTCACAGTGTCGGCCACCGTCTCGACGGCGACGTCATCACCGCGGTCGCCGGCCCGGACATGCTCGTGCTGCGCGGCAGCCGCCTCCCCCACGCCCGTGACGGGCACCACGAGGACGAGTTCGACGTCGCCGCCGGGGAGACCCACACGTTCTCGACGACGTGGTTCCCCTCTTTCGAGCAGGTCCCGCCACCTCTGGACATCGACTCGAGGATCGCCGAGACGATCCGGGTGTCCAACGAGTGGGCGGCCCGGTGCGACTACGAGGGCCCCTACCGCGAGCTCGTCGTCCGGTCGCTCCTGACGCTGCGCGGCATGACCCACTCCCGCTACGGCGGCATCGTCGCGGCGCCGACGACGAGCCTGCCCGAGGACTTCGGCGGCGAGCGCAACTGGGATTACCGCTACTGCTGGCTGCGTGACGCCTCCCTCACCCTCGAGGCGCTGCTGGCATCGGGGTACGTCGACGAGGCGCGCCTGTGGCGCAACTGGTTGCTGCGTGCCGTGGCCGGCGACCCCGAGGACCTGCAGATCATGTACACCATCAACGGGTCCCGTCGCCTGCCCGAGCGCACGCTCGACCATCTCGCCGGGTATGCCGGGTCGACTCCCGTGCGGATCGGGAACGGCGCGGTCGAGCAGCGACAGTCCGACGTCCTCGGCGAGGTCATGATCGCCCTCGACGAGGCCCGCGCCCGCGGGCTGGAGGTTTCGACGCAGTCGTGGGCCATGCAGCGCGCCCTGGTCCAGAACCTCGCCCGCCACTGGCAGGAGCCGGACAACGGGTTGTGGGAGATCCGCGGACCGCTGCGGCACTTCACGCACTCACGCGTCATGGTGTGGGCGGCGTTCGACCGTGCGGTCCGGGGGGTCGAGAAGTGGGGGCTCGACGGCCCGGTCGAGCACTGGCGCGAGCTGCGGGACCAGGTGCGCGACGAGATCCTCGGCAAGGGCTTCGACGCCGAGCGCAACACCTTCACCCAGCACTACGACACGACCGAGGTCGATGCGTCGTTGCTKCTCATCCCCCTCGTCGGCTTCCTCCCTCCTGACGACCCGCGGGTCCTGGGCACGGTGTCCGCGATCGAGCAGGACCTCATGCGTGAAGGCTTCCTGCTGCGCTACCGCACCGAGAGCGGCGTGGACGGCCTCGCCGGCGACGAGCACCCCTTCCTGGCCTGCTCGTGGTGGCTCGTGAGCGCGTATGCCGTGTGCGGCCAGGTCGAGAAGGCGCGCGAGCTGATGGACCGCCTCGTCCTGCTGTTCAACGACGTGGGCCTGATCTCCGAGGAGTACGACCCCCATCACAAGCGGATGGTGGGAAACTTCCCGCAGGCCTTCTCCCACCTCACCTTCATCGGCGCGGCCCACGCCATCGCCGAGGCCGAGGCGAAGGGGGCCGCCACCCCGGGAGGACAGCTGCCATGACGGACCACGCCACCACTGCGGACTCCGGCGGTGCTGCGGAGTTCCCTGTCGACCTCGTCGCAGACCTCGCGGCGGTGACACGGCACACCGAGCTGCTGGTGGACCATGCCACCCGCCTCGGCGACGTCCGGGCGAGGTCGCTCTGCGAGGGCTGGAGCCGGGCCCACATCCTCACCCACGTGGCCCGTAACGCCGACGCCATCCTGCGGCTGACCGAGTGGGCGCTGGACGGACAGCCCCGGGAGATGTACCCCGGAGGCACCGCCGTCCGCGACAGCGAGATCGAGGAGGGGGCCCTGCGGACCGGGCCGACCTCGCCCGACGACCATCGCCCTGCTGGCGTCTTCGTCGACGACCTCGCCCGCACCGCAGCCGCGCTCGCTCCGCGCTTGGCCCAGCTCGGAGGACCGCTCGCCGTCGACGAGGTGGAGATGCGCGGTGGCCTGAGGATCTCGCCGCTGGCGCTGCCGTTCCTGCGGCTGCGCGAGGTCGTGTTCCACCACGTCGACCTCGATGACGGCTTCGGGTTCGCCGATGTCGAGCCAGGTCTGCTGCGCCGGTTCATCGACGATGCGGCGTCGAGGCTGCGGATGAGCAGCCACCCACCGGGGCTGGACCTGCGGACGCACGAGGGCGACCGGTGGCTGGTCGGAGCGCCCACGACCGCGATCCACGGCTCGCGGGCCGGGGTGCTGCTGTGGCTGGCCAGGCGGATCGACACCGGGGTCAGTGCCGACCGCGACCTGCCGGAGCTCCCGCAGGGGGCCTAGGGTCAGCCGAGGGCACAGGGTCGGGCTGCGGACGTCGTCGGGCTGCGGACGTCGTCGGGCTACAGGCGCCGGCGCCTAGGGCGTCGGGACCGTCGCCCCGGAGATCCCGGCCTTCCGGGCGATGGCCACAGCCGCGAGCGCTGAGTGCACCTTGAGCTTGTGCAGGATGCTCTGGACGTGGGTGCGCACCGTGTTGGGGGACACGTGCAGCAGGGTCCCGATCTCGGTGCGGCTCATTCCTTCGACCAGGCACCCGAGCACCTCGAGCTCGCGCCCGGTCAGCTCACGGATCCCCTGGACGTGCTCGACAGTGGTGCGCTGCCCGCGCGACAGGGCCACGAGGACGCCGGCCAGCAGGCCGGCCGGGATCCGGGTCTCCCCCCGCGCGACACCACGGATGGCGTCGACGAGCGCCTCCGCGGTCTCGGTCTTGGAGACCCAGCCACGCACCCCGAGCTGGACGGCCTCGACGATCTGGTCCCCCGCCGCTGCTCCGGTGGCGACGACGATGCCGATCGAGGGCATGGTCGTCAGCGCCTCCCGGGCCACCGCGAGACCGTCCTCGCCCGCCAGGTCGAGGTCGAGCACGACGACGTCACACTCGACCTCCTGGAGACGTCGCAGCGCCTGGGCGACGGTGGTCGCGGAACCCTGCACCACGATGTCGGGGTAGTCCCCCAGACAGATGGCCAGGGCGTCCACGAATACCTGGTGGTCATCCACGAGCAGGACGCGCACGGGGGCTGGCATTTCCCCACGGTGTCGTACCGGCAGAGCGGGCAGAACCGGTCCGTGCCGGAGGGCGTCCTACGTCAAAAGGGTGACCGGACTAGTCCGTTCCGTCCATGCGCCTGCGCCCGGCGGCGCCGCTCAGCGCAGGTGGTCGGGCTCAGCGCAGGTGGGCCGGGCTCAGCGCAGGGGGGCCGGGCTCGGCCCACGTGCGCCGCCATCAGCGCACGTGGGCCGGCCAGGACTCGTGAGACCGGGCGCCGACATCAGCGCAGGTGAGCCGGCCAGGACTCGTGAGAACCGTGCGCCGACATCAGCGCTGCCGCCTGGAGCCTGGAGTGGACCCCCAGCTTGGTGAGCAGGTTCTGGACGTGGGTGCGGGCCGTGCTCCGTTGGACCCCGAGGGACGTCGCCATCTCCTCGGTCGTCTGGCCGTCCATGATGCAGCGCATGACCTGCCACTCGCGGTCGGTCAGGAACTGCAGTGCCCACAGGGGGTCGTCCGTCGACTTCGACGGACGCAGGGCCCGCTGCAGCAGGGACGGCTCCACCGCGAGCTGGCCACGGACCGCGCGGTCCAGCATCTCGACGATCTCGACGATGGGCTTCTCCTTGCCCACGTAGCCGGAGGCGCCCTCGGCGATCGCCCGGCCCACGATCGAGTGGTCGGCCTCGGCCGACAGCATCACGACCTTGGTCTCCGGGGAGATCTCGCGGATCACGTGGATCGCCGACACCGACGTGCCGCCGGGGAAGTTGACGTCGAGCAGGCACACGTCGGGACGGTGCATCGCCACGGCGCTGACCGCCTCCTCGGGCGTGCCCGCCAGGGCGACCACCTCGTGTCCACGGGCACCGAGGGCGAGGCCGAGCGCCTCGAGCAGCAGCAGGTGGTCGTCACAGACGACGATCCTCATGACGCCACCAGCCCGAGCTCGGCCTGGGCGAGGCAGATCTCGCCGACGGTGCCCCCACCGTCGGCTGCGTGCAGCGTGAAGGACCCGTGGCAGGCAGCCACCATGGCCCTTGTCGTGGTCAGGCCCAACGACGTGCGGGCGGTGACCTTGCCGAGGCCCGGGCCGTCGTCGGTGACCATGAGATGAGCACCCTCGTGGTCGGCATAGGCGTCGACGTGCACGTGTCCGCCGTCGCCTGCTGCCCGCACGGCGTTGTCGAGCACGCAGGCCAGTGCCCGGCTCAGCGCGACCGGTCGGGCCCATGCCTCGAGCGCTCCGCTCGAGTCGATCGTGATCTCGCAGCTCGCCGTGGCGCGAGCCCGAGCGACCGCCCGGGTCGCGACGGCCACCACATCCGTGGACGTGACCTCGTCGGCCGCCGCCTCGCTGAGGCTCGTCTCGACGAGCTCGGCGAGCCAACGCGCCTGTCCGGCGATACCGTCCATCTTGCGACCGACGTCCCCGCCCTCGGTGCCGGCCAGGAGCAGGATCGCGGCCAACGGTTGGCGCAAGTCGTGCAGCAGCGCTCGTACTGTGTCGATCTCCCCGCCTGCGACTGGGCGCTGGCGATCTTCAAGGAAAGCAGCCATGTATGTCCCTCACAACCCCGCAGACCGGAGACCAGCACCCCCTGTGAGGTCTCCCTGTGGTTCCGCGACTCGTCAACGGTATGAGTTCAAAAAGACGGGCAGCAATAGTCATTAGGGACTAGGTGACCTCGCCAATACTTGCCGGTTGCCTGCTCTCGCCACGGAGTGCGTCAGGTGCCCTGCGACCGCGAAGTGAAGGTCAGGGCTCCTGACCTCACTAGAGTCGCCAACCATGGTGGCGACGCGGACCCCGGCTCGACCGCTGCTCCTCGTTCTCATGGCCATCATCTCGGTGCAGTTCGGCGGCGCGCTGGCCGCAACCCTGGTCCCCGAGATCGGTGCGGGAGGCTCGGTCACCCTCCGCCTGCTGTTCGCCACGGCCATCCTCTGGGCGATCGCGCGCCCGCGCCTGCGCGGTCACGGCCGAACGGCGTGGCTGACGGTGCTGGCGTTCGGCTGCGCCCTCGGCCTGATGAACCTCGCGTTCTACTCCTCCCTCGCCCACCTGCACATCGGCGTCGCGGTGACGGTCGAGTTCCTCGGCCCGTTGGCCCTCGCGACGGCACTCTCGCGGCGGCTGCGCGACCTCGCGGCGGTTGCGGCGGCCGCCGTCGGGGTGCTGCTCATCTCCGAAGCCCTCGACACGCCGTTCGCGGACATGGAGTGGACCGGGCTGGGGCTGGCCGCACTCGCGGGAGCCTGCTGGGCGGCATACATCCTCGCCAGTGGTCGGGCGGGTCGGGAGTTTCCCAAGCTCGAGGGGCTTGCCCTCGCCATGGCCGTCGCACTGGTGGTCACGCTCCCGTTCGGGGTGGCGAGCGCCCCCTCCTGGTCCGCCGAGTCGGTGGCCAAGGGGCTCGGCATCGCCGTGCTGTCCTCGGTGCTGCCGTACTCGCTCGAGCTGGCCGCCCTGCGGCACCTGAGTCCTCGGGTCTTCGGCATCCTGCTCAGCCTCGAGCCGGCCGCAGCCGCCCTGGCCGGTCTCGTCGTCCTKGGACAACGGCTGGGGCAGCTGCAGCTGGCCGGCATGGCCCTCGTCGTCGTGGCCAGCGCCCTGGTGATGGGCGCCGGCCAGCGCAAGGACCCGGCCGCGTCAGGAGGCTGAGAGCCGCTCGCGCTCGTCCCGACGCGACTTGCGCAGGCTCGCGACGGTCGTGACTCCGAGGATGACGACGATCGCGCCCAGCGAGACCGAGATCGGGATGTCGGGTGCCGCGGTCACGGGATGGCCGCCGTTGATGAACGGCAGCTCGTTCTCGTGCAGCGCGTGCAGCACCAGCTTGACGCCGATGAAGGCCAGCAGGACGGCCAGGCCCAGGCTGAGGTAGACGAGCTTCTTGAGCAGGCCACCGATGAGGAAGTACAGCTGGCGCAGCCCCATCAGGGCGAACAGGTTGGCCGTGAGGACCAGGTAGGGCTCCTTGGTCAGGCCGTAGATCGCCGGGATCGAGTCGAGGGCGAACAGCAGGTCCGTGGTGCCCAGCGCCATGATGACGATGAACATCGGGGTGGCCAGCTTCTTGCCGTCGATCCGGGTGAACAGCTTGGCGCCGGCGTACTGGTCGGTCGCCGGGAACCGGCGCTCGACGAACTTCATGAAGCGGTTCTCCTCGTACTCGTCGTCGTCGGTCTCGCCCTCCTTGGCGAGCTTCACGGCGGTGTAGATGAGGAAGGCACCGAAGATGTAGAAGACCCACGAGAACCGGTCGATCGCGGCGGCACCGGCGGCGATGAAGATCCCCCGCAGGACGATGGCGATGATGATGCCGATGAGCAGGGCCGACTGCTGGAGCTTCTCGGGGACCCCGAACCTGGCCATGATCAGCAGGAAGATGAACAGGTTGTCGATGGACAGCGAGTACTCGGTCAGCCAGCCCGCGTAGTACTCGGTCATGAACTTGGCGCCGGCCTGGTCGTGGGTGAACCACCACACGCCGAGGCCGAACAGCACGGCCGCGCCGATGTAGAAGACCAGCGAGACGCTGACCTCCTTCGTCGACGGCACGTGCGGGCGCCGCGCGATGATGAAGACGTCGAAGAGGAGGACGGCGGCCATCAGGCCGACGGTGAGGTACCAGACCCAGGTGGGGACTTCCATCTGGGTGGCAGTGGTGGCAGCGAACGCGGTCACAGTGGGAACCTTCCGGTCACGACGAGGTGGCCGGAGGTCTCTCCCGCCCCAGACAGGTGCGGACCGGCTCCCCGGGTCGGTATGCCGCGCGGCTGGGTGAGCCGTGCGACGAGCGACCGTGATGACGAGGACACCGCGTGGGGATACTCCCCTCCGATGATGTGTGCCAGTCTCCCAGACTCCAGCGCACAAACCCAACTCGGGCCACCGACCGGCGCGCCCACCAGCTCAGGGTCGGGGCGGCCGTCGTGACTTGGGGAGCTTGGCGACGATCGTCTCGTACGAGGCGTCGACGGCCTCGCGGAGCTCGTCGTCGGCGATCGCACCACCCAGGCGCAGGGTGTTCCAGCCGGAGCGGCCGATGTAGGCCATCACCGAGGCGTCGTCCGGGTACTGCAGGACCCACTCGTCGGCCTCGGTCCGGTTCGCGCCGCACTTGAGCCCCACCGACTCGCTGCCCATGAAGGCGAAGATCTTGTCGCCGACCTTGGCGACGAAGTCACCTTCCCAGGGTTGGTCCGCCCACGCCCCGGGCTTGGCGAGGCAGTGCTCGCGCAGCTCGTCCGGCGTCACTTGGTGGCCTCGGACATCTGCCGGAGCTCCTTCTTCAGGTCGCCGATCTCGTCGCGCAGCCGCGCGGCGAGCTCGAAGTGCAGGTCGGCCGCTGCCTGGTGCATCTGGGTGGACAGCTCCTGGATGAGGTTGGCCAGGTCGTTGGCGGGCAGGTTGCGCAGCCGGTCGGTGGCCACCCCTGCGTCGGCCTGCACGGCTCCGCGGCCACCTCGTCCGCCGCCCTTGCCCCGCGACTGGCTGCGCCCCGAGCCGATCAGGGCCTCGGTGTCGGCGTCCTCACGCTGGAGCAGGTCGGTGATGTCGGCGATCTTCTTGCGCAGCGGCTGGGGGTCGACGCCGGCCTCGAGGTTGTAGGCGATCTGGATCTCGCGGCGGCGCTGGGTCTCCTCGATGGCCTCCTGCATGGACGGCGTGATCTTGTCGGCGTACATGTGCACCTGACCGGACACGTTGCGCGCGGCGCGCCCGATGGTCTGGATGAGGGACCGGGCCGAGCGCAGGAAACCCTCCTTGTCGGCATCGAGGATGCTCACCAACGACACCTCCGGAAGGTCGAGACCTTCGCGCAGCAGGTTGATCCCGACGAGGACGTCGTACTCCCCCATCCGCAGCTCACGGAGCAGCTCCACCCGGCGCAGGGTGTCGACCTCGCTGTGCAGGTAGCGGACCCGGACGCCCTTGTCGAGGAGGTAGTCGGTGAGGTCCTCGGCCATCTTCTTGGTCAGCGTCGTCACGAGGACTCGCTCGTTGACCTTGGTGCGCTCACCGATCTCGTGGAGCAGGTCGTCGATCTGACCCTTGGTGGGCTTGAGGATGACCTCGGGATCCACCAGACCGGTCGGCCTGATGATCTGCTGGACGATCCCCTCGCTCTGGGCCAGCTCGTAGGGTCCGGGCGTGGCGGACAGGTAGACGGTCTGGTCGATCCGGCCGAGGAACTCCTCCCAGCGCAAGGGACGGTTGTCCATGGCGGACGGGAGCCGGRAGCCGTGGTCGACGAGCTGGCGCTTGCGCGACATGTCGCCTTCGTACATCGCACCGATCTGGGGCACCGTCACGTGGGACTCGTCGATGACGAGCAGGAAGTCCTCGGGGAAGTAGTCGATCAGGGTGTTGGGCGCCGTCCCGCGACCGCGGCCGTCGATGTGCATGGAGTAGTTCTCGATGCCCGAGCACGAGCCGACCTGGCGCATCATCTCGATGTCATAGGTGGTGCGCATCCGCAGCCGCTGGGCCTCGAGCAGCTTGCCCTGCTTCTCGAACGCCGCGAGCTGGTCGGCGAGCTCGAGCTCGATGCCGCGGATCGCCCGCTCCATCCGCTCGGGACCGGCGACGTAGTGCGTCGCCGGGAAGACGTACATCTCCTGCTCCTCGCGCATGATCTCGCCGCTGACCGGGTGGAGCGTGTAGATCCGCTCGATCTCGTCGCCGAAGAACTCGATGCGGACGGCGAGCTCCTCGTAGACGGGGATGATCTCGACGGTGTCGCCACGGACGCGGAAGGTCCCACGGGTGAACGCCAGGTCGTTGCGCGTGTACTGCATCTGGACGAAGCGGCGTAGGAGGTCGTCGCGGTTGACCTCCTGGCCGACGCGCAGGCGGGCCATCCGGTCGACGTACTCCTGGGGCGTGCCTAGGCCGTAGATGCAGGACACCGAGGCCACGACGATGACGTCCCGACGGGTCAGCAGTGAGTTCGTCGCGCTGTGCCGCAGCCGCTCGACCTCGTCGTTGATCGAGGAGTCCTTCTCGATGTAGGTGTCCGTCTGCGGGATGTAGGCCTCGGGCTGGTAGTAGTCGTAGTAGGACACGAAGTACTCGACGGCATTGTTGGGCAGCAGCTCGCGGAACTCGTTGGCCAGCTGCGCCGCCAGCGTCTTGTTGGGCGCCATCACCAGGGTCGGCCGCTGCACCTGCTCGATCAGCCAGGCCGTCGTGGCCGACTTGCCGGTGCCCGTGGCACCGAGCAGGACGGTGTTCTTCTCCCCTGCCCTGATCCGCGTCGTGAGCTCGGCGATGGCAGTGGGCTGGTCTCCCGCAGGCGAGAACTCGGAGACGACCTCGAACGGGGCGACCGTGCGCTGCAGGTCAGTCGTGGGACGCATGCGTCCAGCGTAGGCGGACCCGCTGACAGTGCCCTGTCCGGCGGTCCCCGAGCCCGTCCTCAGCCGTGTGGCGGCTGCCACCCTGTCTCGCGCGCCCAGGCCTCGACCCGTTCGTGGACGGCGTCGAACCAGGGTTCCTTCGCCTCGGCGTACTCGCTGGCCGTCGCGCCGGTCGCCGCGATCCGCTGCTTCTCGGCTGCGTACTCCGCTGCGGCCTCACCATCGGCCCGCAGCCAGTCCCGGAACAGCAGCGCCCAGCGCCATCCGGGACTCCCCACCTCGCGCACGTGGACGTGGGCGGCCCTCCCGGGGTCCGCCGCGCCGTGGAACCGCTTCGGCCAGGTCGTGCCGTCCTTGGCGTTGTCGGCGCACTCCCCGTCGGGACGGGGGAATCCTGCCTTGGTCAGGCGCTCGACGAGGGCCGGGTCGTCGGCGTCCTCGAGCGACGGGACGCCGACCTGCAGGTCGATGACGTCCTTGGCGACGAGTCCCGCAACGGACGTGCTCCCGATGTGGTCCGTCGTCACGTGCACCTCGCCGAACGCCAGCCGAAGGCGTGCGAGGAGTCGCGCAGCCTGCGCAGGCCACGTCGGGTCGCTCGCGACCAGCGCGACGCCCGCGGCTCTCGGAGCGCGTATGCCGTGGCGCACGTTCTCCTCGAAGGGCACCAGGCGCTCGCTCCACAGGGCGTCCACGGCTCCGAGCAGCTCGGGCTTCGGCCCGTCGTTGTCGAGCCAGACGTCCGCCGCCGCGCGGCGCTCCTCGTCGGTCGCCTGGGCCGCGATCCGGCTGCGGGCGTCGGCCTCGGTCATCCCCCGCGTCCGCATGAGCCGCTTGACCCGGGTCCCGTCGTCGGCACCCACGACCACGACGACGTGGTACCCGGGGCCGTAGCCCTTCTCCACCAGCAGGGGAACGTCGTGGACCACCACCGCATCGTCCGGCGCGGCAGCCACGAGCTCGCCGGTCCGCCGCGCGATGAGCGGGTGGGTGATGCCCTCGAGGTCGCGTCGCGCCTGCTCGTCGGCGAACACGATGGCACCGAGGGCAGGGCGGTTGAGGGCTCCGGCGTCATCGAGGACACCCTCCCCGAATCGGTCGACGATGGCCTCGAACCCGCGACTCCCCGGCGTGACCACCTCGCGCGCAAGGACGTCCGCATCGATGACGACCGCACCGAGATCCGAAAGCCGCTGTGCCACAGTGGATTTCCCCGATCCGATGCCTCCGGTGAGACCCACGCGCAACATGTCACCACCCTATCTGCACCGCTGCAGGTCCTCAGGCGGCGAACCACCACTGCGGCGCATACGGCTGGAGGAGTGCCGGCACGACCGTGACGGCGGCGCCGCCCACCAGGGCGCAGATGCAGGCGGCGAACCAGCTGCCGCGGGGTCCGCGCGACGTCAGGGCGTGCAGGGCGGCGGTCAGCAGGAGAACGCTCGCCAGACCGACGAGGACCGCGACGGTGACGTACTGCGGCATACCGATGCCCGGCCTGCACCACGGCTGGTGAACGCGGTCGCAGGTCTGACCCAACTTCGCGCCCGGCCAGAACCACTGCAGGAAGAAGGCGGCCATCAGCCAGCTGGGCACGCTGGCGACGGCGACCGCGAGCTTGCCCGACCCAACCAGCACAGACCGCAATCTGCTCACATCCATGGCCCGGACGCTAGTGCAGCCTCGTGCTCCCGGGGGCGTGGTTCGGGTCCTTCGAGGCGTAACCGTGATCGGTGGACACTCAGCCGGCTCGAGTCGGTCTGTCGGAGCCGCTCAGTCAGCGAGCCTGGCGGGGAAGCCTCCCGTGGCGACAGGGCCCCAGCGCGTGGGCGTGATGCGCAGGATCGACTTGTCCTGGTCGACCATGGCCTGTCGGTACTCGTGCCAGTCGGGGTGCTCGCCGGAGATGTTGCGGAAGTACTCGACGAGCGGTTCCACAGAGTCGGGAGCGTCGAGCACCTCGCAGTCGCCGTCGACCTGCACCCACGCCCCACCGAAGTCGTCGGAGAGCACGACGACGCTCACAGCCGGACGCCTGCGGGCGTTGGCCGTCTTGGCGCGATCGCGATAGCTGGAGATGACGATGCGCCCGCTGTCGTCGACGCCACCGGTGACCGGCGAGGCCTGGGGGCGCCCGTCGGCGCGGCTGGTGATGACCAGCATCTGGTGACGCGGCCGGACGAAGTCCAGCAGCCCGTCGAGGTCGACCGTGGTGTTGGTGGCAATGGTGCGTCCCATGACCTGCACGGTACCCACCGCCGGACCATGCGCCTCCCCGGTCAGGTGTGCCGGGTGCTCACCGTG
The DNA here is from genome assembly GCF_056403895.1 of Pedococcus sp. P2_E5. Classification (NCBI taxonomy): domain Bacteria; kingdom Bacillati; phylum Actinomycetota; class Actinomycetes; order Micrococcales; family Intrasporangiaceae; genus Pedococcus; species Pedococcus sp. P2_E5. The sequence goes on along the minus strand of NZ_JBFUEP010000003.1, from coordinate 21,974 downwards.
GTGCCGCTGCCGAGCTCGCCAGTCTCCCCGGTCAGGCGACGCGGGCGGCGCAACCACCAGGCCAGACAGACCAGGAACGCCGCAGCGGCCGCGAGGGCCCCACCGCGGGTGACTGCCCGGAACAGCACGGCCTCGACGTCCAGGTCACCGACGGACAGGGCGCCGTAGGCCGCCCCGACGATTCCTGCAGCCACCACCGTCGCGGCTGCCAGCCGCCGCTGCGCCCGCGACACCCAGCCATCGTCAGGTCCTACCGCGGCAACGACGAGCAGCCGCACGCAGACGACGAGGAGCACCACTCCCCCGAGCAGGCCGCTGGCGAACTGCGCCCACTGCGACCCGAGGAGCCCAGCGTGCTCCGTGTGGAGCCAGGGGACCTGCCTCACCCCCCAGCGGCCCTCGTGGGTGAAGCCGTCCCAGACCAGATGGGTGGCCGCTCCGAGGGCGATCCCGACACAGGCCCATCCCCAGCGGGTGCGTTGCAGGGGTTCGGGCGTCGGGAGGCGCAGGCCGACCACCGGCGGAAGCAGGTCGCGGACGGGTGCGAACAGCACGCCCCGCCAGAGCGTGAAGAGTGCCAGACCGAGGGCCAGGTCCGCGGTGACGAGGCCGGGCACCGAGTGCGTGAAGGCTGCGCCACGGCCGCCGGTGAAGAACCACGGCAGGTCCGGCACCATCGACCCGATGACCCAGGCAGCCGGGACCGCGCGGACAGTGTGCCTCCGTCCGACGACAGGGAGCACGGCCGCCACGTGGCTCAGGGTGAACGGCATGCCCGGAACCCTAACCCCACCGCCTCCCACGGCGGCGGTGGCCGGCCAGCGCTGGCCGGCCACCTCGGCCAACCTCAACGAACGTCAGCCGAACGTCAGCCGGGCGGGTTGTAGGCGGCGTAGTCGACGCGGGTCACGGGTCGGGTGAGCAGCTGCCCGCTCGGGTCGGGCATCGGCAGGGCCCTGGTGCCCTGGACCAGCTGGACGCTCGTCGCCAGGCTGTTGGCCGTCACGGTGAACACGAGCTGGGCCATCGCCAGCGACTGCTCGTGGACGGAGATGCGTTCGAACCCGGTGGGCAGCTCGATCCGTGCGACCCCGTCGTCGACCTTTCCACGAAGGGGCGTGCTGGCCAGCGGCAGCGCGCTGCGGATCCCTGCCGCCGTCATCGTCGAGGTGATGGGTGTGGCCAGGCCCACGAAGGACGGCTCCAGCCCCTGCGCCGGGGGGCACGGTGCGTGTCAGCCGAGCCAGGCGGTCCCCCTGCACCAGGTAGACCTGGATCGTGAGCGGGACACCCTGACGGCTCGGGCCGGACGATGACCTGGAGGCCGTGGGGGCCACGGCGGGCACCGGGGAGGACTGGGTCCCGATCGAGCAGGCCGACAGTGCGAGCACGCCGGTGACCACGACGGCAGCGGCAACGGCGGCACCGTGGGTGACACCGCGGCATACCCGGTCACGAGGTGGCGGTCGGTAGTTCGACGACAAAGCGGGCACCTCCTCCTGGGGTCTCCTCGACGAGCACCTGACCGTCGTGCAGCGCCACGTGCCGCTGCACGATCGCCAGCCCGAGCCCGACCCCCGTGCGTTCGTTCGAACCCCCGCGGGCGAAGCGCTCGAACACTCTCGACCGCCGCTCCGGCGCGATCCCGGGCCCGGAGTCCTCGACGACGACGCGCAGGCCGTGGGGTCCTCGTTCGACGCGCACACCCGTGCACCCGCCGCCATGCGTCTCCGCGTTGCCGACCAGGTTCGCGACGACGCGTTCGAGGCGTCGCTTGTCCACGTCCATCGTCAGCCCAGCGACGGCCGGGTCGACCACCGTGACCTCCCGTCCGGCAGCCGCATCGGCGGCCCGGCGGACGAGGTCGCCCACCCGCACGGTCTCCCGGACCACCTGGTCGCCCGCGTCGTGGCGCGAGATCTCGAGGAGGTCGACGACGAGGGCGCGAAACCGCTCCAGCTCGTCCGCCAGCAGCTCGACCGGCTCGCGGACCGACTCTGGGAGCTGGTCCCGGCGGTTCTGGATCACCTGCATCGAGTTGAGCATGGTCGTCATCGGCGTGCGCAGCTCGTGGCTCACGTCGACGGCGAACCGGGCGTCGGCGACGACGTGTCGCTGGAGGTCCTCGACCGTCTGGTTGAACGACCCCGCGAGCTCCTCGAGGTCCGGGTCGCCGTCGGCATCCAGACGCGCGGAGAGGCGGCCGGCGGCCACGTCCGCAGCCACCCGGTTGAGCTCGGTGAGGGGGCGCAGTGCGAGCCGGCTGGCGAACCGCCCCACCCCCAGTCCGATGAGGACGGTGACGATGGCCGCGGCGACCAGGCCGAGCGACAGGACGCGGGCCGTGCGCTGCATCTCCCTGAGGGAGTACACCTCGAAGTAGCTCCCCCGCCCACCCGACAGCGGCAACCCGACCGCAAGGTGCAGGGTGCCCTCCACCCGGATGCGCTGGGTCGCACTCTGTCCGCCGCCCACCAGCGACACCAGCCCGCTCGGGAGGCTGGCCGGGCCCAGGCTGGGGGACGTCGCGTACCACCGCCCGTCCACCTGTGCGAGCACCGCGGCGGAGTCCGTCCCCGGCACGCCCTCCAGGACGGCAGGCAGGCCCGTGGCTCCGGTCGACAGCGCGTTCTCCACCTCGCCGCGATCCAGCGCCGTCTCGACCAGCGCGGTCTGCTCGGTCTGCGACACCATCGTGCGCGTCACCAGCGTCCAGGCCAGGCCGGACAGGAGCGCCGACAGGCCGAGGGCCAGCAACCCGAACCCGAGCGTGACGCGGCCCCGCACCCCGAGCCGCCGCGTCGGAAGTCCCCGGCGCGCCGTGCGCGGGTCGCGCCCCACCTAGCCGGCCAGCCGGTAGCCCAGGCCGCGGGCAGTCACCACGTGGCGCGGACTGGCGGGGTCGCGCTCGACCTTCGTCCGCAACCGGCGAATGTGTACGTCGACGATCCGGGAGTCACCGAAGTAGCCGTAGCCCCAGACCTTGTCGAGCAGGTCCTCGCGGCTGAGAATGCGGCCCTCGGCCACCGCCAGCTCCGCGAGCAGCCGGAACTCCGTGCGGGTCAGCGCGACCGGCTCGCCGTCCCGGAGCACCACGCCGTCGTCCAGCCCGATCGACAGGTCACCCAGCACGGGCCGTCGCGGGCGGTGGTCCACCGCAGGCTCCACCCGTCGGAGGAGGGCGCGGATCCGCGCCGAAAGCTCTTTGGCGACAAGGGGTTTCGTAACGTAGTCATCGGCGCCGGCCTCCAGCCCGGCCACGACGTCGTGGCTGTCCGAGCGCGCGGTCACCATGATCACCGGGACGTTGCTGCGGTGCCGGATCTCCCGGCAGACGGAGAAGCCATCGGTGTCCGGGAGCATCACGTCGAGGAGTACGACGTCGGGCTCCTCGCGCGGCAGGTCGGCCAGACCCTGCTCCCCCGTCGCCGCCTCCGAGACGTGGTAGCCCTCGTCCTCCAAGGCGAGGCGCAGGACACGGCGGACCCGGGCGTCGTCCTCCACGAGCAACACGCGTCGCGTCACCTCGCCAGTATCACACCGGCTCGCAAGGCCCGTCCGGAAGTTCCTGTCGGACATGGCGTTCCGTCACGCAATCGTCATGAAGGGCCACCCTCCATGACGAGGCCCTTGCAGTCCCGTGACGGTCGAGCCGTTGGCCTGCCAGCCCACCTCCGGAATGCCTACGTTCGCAGTCGACCTGTCGGGCGTGACCGGCAGGCCATGCCCCTTCAAACCGGATCCGTCTACCCATCCGAGGAGGATGTGATGATCCCCAGGACACGTCGGCTCGCAGCGGTGGCAACCGTCTGCACTGCGAGTCTCGGACTGGCTGCCTGCGCCAACAGCAACGACACCACGTCAGGCTCGTCCAGTTCCAGCGGCGCCGTCGCCAAGGGCGGGACGCTCAACATCCTCGGCGCCGGAGACGTCGACTACATGGATCCCAACATCAGCTACTACTCGGCTGGCTACATGGCGCTCAGGCTGTGGAGCCGGCAGCTGTTCACCTACCCGGCCATCGAGGGTCAGGCCACCAAGGCTGCACCCGACCTGGCCACCGCGATACCCACCGAGGGCAACGGCATCAGTGCCGACGGCAAGACGTACACGATCAGCATCCGCCAGGGCGCCAGGTGGAACACCACCCCAGCCCGTCAGGTGACGGCGCAGGACATGGTGCGCGGCGTGAAGCGCACCTGCAACCCGGTGCAGCCGTTCGGCGGCCTGCCTGACTACGCCGACCTCATCGTCGGCTTCCAGTCGTTCTGCGACGGGTTCGCGAAGGTGGGCAAGACACCCGCCGCCCTCGCGGCATACATCGACAAGACCCCCGTGGCGGGCGTGACCGCGAAGGACGACGAGACCGTCGTCTTCACCCTCACCCACCCCGCGAGCTACTTCGTCGACATGCTGACCCTTCCGGCCTTCTCCCCCTCCCCCAAGGAGTGGGACGCGTACCTGCCCGCCAGCCCGGAGCTGGCCGCCCACACGATCTCCGACGGGCCGTACAAGATCGACTCCTACACGGCCACGAAGAACATCACGTTCAGCCGCAACACGGCGTGGGACGCGGCCTCCGACCCGATCCGCAAGGCGTACGTCGACAAGATCGTGATCAACGAGACCGTCAGCCAGGACTCGATCCAGCAGCAGCTGCAGACCGGCACGCCCAGCGCCGACCTGGAGTTCGACGCCTTCGTCCCGCCGTCACAGCTGCCCGCCCTGATCGCCAAGAAGGACCCGAACCTCAACCTCGGCGAGGGCTCGTCCAGCAACCCGTACCTGGTGTTCAACACGGTGTCGCCGAACAACAACAAGGCGCTCCAGAAGAAGGAGGTCCGGCAGGCGCTGTCCCACGGGCTCAACCGGACCAACATCATCCAGGTGCTCGGCGGACCCAAGATCGCCCCACCCCTGACGCACGTCCTCCCGTCCAACATCGTCGGTGGCGAGCAGAACTTCGACCTCTACCCCACCGACCCGGCCAAGGCGAAGTCGATGCTGTCCGCAGCGGGCTACCCCAACGGGCTGACCCTCAAGATGCTCTACCGCAACGCATCCGAGGGGCAGAGCAAGGCCTTCCAGACCGTGCAGCAGGACCTGTCCAAGATCGGGGTGAAGGTCGTCGGTGTCCCCTCGCCGAACGCGGACTTCTACACCAAGTACCTCCAGGTGCCGACGGTCGCGCAGCGCGGAGTGTGGGACATCTCGGTCGCCGGGTGGGGCTCGGACTGGTACGGCGACGCGGCGCTGTCGTTCTTCAAGCCCCTGTACTACGGCCAGGCGGCCTACCCGCCGATCGGGAGCAACTTCGGGTTCTACAACAGCCCGGCGACCAACGCCCTCATCGAGCAGGCGTCCAACGCCAAGACCCAGCAGGAGGCCAAGGACCTGTGGGCCAAGGCTGACCACCAGGTCATGGAGGACGCACCGTTCTACCCCATCACCAACCAGCTGAACCCCAACTACCGGGCCAGCCAGGTTCAGAACGCCGTCTACATCCCGGCCTTCCAGAACTTCGACCCGGCGAACGTCTGGCTCACCGCGGGCAAGCAGGGCGGGTAGGGAAACACCATGGCACTGTTGGAGGTTCGTGACCTGAAGGTCGCCTTCACCACCGCCGACGGTGTCGTCCAGGCCGTGCGCGGACTCTCCTTCGACGTCGAACGTGGCAGCACGCTCGCCATCGTCGGAGAGTCCGGCTCGGGCAAGAGCGTCGCGACGCAGACCATCGCCGGACTGACCCGCGGCGCCGAGGTCACGGGGTCCGCGCGGTTCGACGGCATCGACCTGATCGGAGCAGACCCCGAGGTACTGCGCCGGGTCCGCGGGGACCAGATCGGCATGATCTTCCAGGACCCGCTCTCGAGCCTGCACCCCTACTACACCGTGGGGTGGCAGATCGTGGAGATGATCCGCGCGCATCGCCAGGTGTCGAAGGCGGCGGCCCAGCAACGCGCGGCCGAGCTGCTGACCCTTGTCGGAATCCCCCGTGCCACCAGTCGGATTCACGACTACCCGCACCAGTTCTCCGGTGGGATGCGGCAGCGCGTGATGATCGCCATGGCGATGGCCCTCGACCCCGCGCTGCTCATCGCCGACGAGCCCACCACAGCCCTGGACGTGACCGTCCAGGCCCAGGTGCTCGACGTGATGCGCAGCCTCCAGGAACGCTTCGGCACGGCGATCATCCTGATCACCCACGACCTCGGCGTGGTCGCCGAGATGGCAGACGAGGTGGTGGTGATGTATGCCGGGTCGGTCATGGAGCGCGCGCCGCGCCGGACGTTGTTCTACCGCAACCACCATCCCTACACCGAGGGCCTGCTCGCGTCGCTGCCGTCGCAGGGCGGCGCCGGGACAAGGCTCACCCCCATCTCGGGCGCACCTCCCTCACTCATCGGGCTCCCCGCGGGTTGCCCGTTCGCCCCACGCTGCCGCTACGCGTTCGAACGGTGCTGGGGCGCGACACCGCCACTCGACACGGTCCACGACGACCCCTTGCACCAGTCAGCCTGCTGGCTGGCGGACGACGCCCAGACGCGCCGTGGCGTCGCGCCCGCTCCGGCAGGGGCACGGCCATGAGGTCCGAGGTGCTGCTGCGGGCCCAGGACGTGACGAAGTCCTTCCCGGTGCGCTCGGCGGGCTGGCGGCGGCAGCACGACGTGGTGCAGGCCGTGGCGGGTGTCACCCTCGACGTCCGGCGCGGGGAGACCCTCGGGCTGGTCGGTGAGACCGGGTGCGGGAAGTCGACGCTGGCCCGGTGCCTGGCGCGTCTGTACGACCTGACCTCGGGCTCGGTCCTCTTCGAGGATCGCGACATCACGACGCTCTCGGGTCGGGAGATGCGCCCGCTGCGCCAGGACATCCAGATGATCTTCCAGGACCCCTACGGCTCGCTGAACCCTCGGCGGCGCGTCGGGTCGATCATCGGGGATCCGTTCGTCATCCACGGAATCGGATCGGCCGACGAGCGCAAGCGCAACGTGCAGGAGCTGATGGAGCGCGTCGGGCTCAACCCGGAGCACTACAACCGGTTCCCGGCCGAGTTCTCCGGCGGGCAACGCCAGCGCATCGGCGTGGCCAGGGCCCTGGCCCTGCGACCGAAGCTGGTGATCTGCGACGAGCCCGTGTCGGCGCTCGACGTGTCGATCCAGGCGCAGATCATCAACCTGCTGATCGACCTGCAGGACGACTTCGGGCTGACCTACGTCTTCATCTCGCACGACCTGTCCGTCATCAGGCACGTGAGCGACCGGATCGCCGTGATGCACCTGGGCAAGATCGCCGAGCTCGCCCCGGCCGAGCAGCTGTTCAACCGCACCCGGCACCCCTACACCCGCTCCCTGCTCTCAGCACTGCCGCACGCCGACCCCGACGTGGCGGACAGCCGCGAACGCATCGTGCTGGTCGGCGACCTGCCCACCCCGACGAACCCGCCGTCGGGCTGCCGGTTCCACACCCGTTGCCCCAAGGCTCGGGAGGACTGCGCCGTGACCGACCCTCCGCTGGTCCCGGTGCTCGGTGACGGCGGCGTGCACCAGACGGCGTGCCTTCACCCCTTGGAGGTCGGCGAGGACCTCTCGCTGGCGAGCCCCCGAGTCGAGGACACGGAGATCGACACCTCGTCGCACCACACAGTCGCACCATCCTCAGGAGGCTGAGTCGGCATGAGCGACGTCAGGGACACCGCAGCGGTCGGACGCCCCTCGCCCGAGGGTCCGGGTGCTGTCGCGCTCGGCAGCGCCACCCAGGGCGGTTCGCGTGGGCTCGGGGAGGACGCCGCCGCGCGTGGCGCGGGCGGCGCGGGCGCGGGTAGCGCAGGAGACCGGGGTGGCGGGGGCATCCAGGGCCGCACCCCGTGGCAGCTGGCCTGGCAGCGGCTGAAGCGAGACCGGGTGGCGATGATCTCGTTGGCCGTCATCGTGCTCATCGTGCTGATGGCCTTCCTCGCGCCGCTGGCCGCGATGATCACCGGCCACCCCGTCAACGAGCAGTACCGCACGACCGGCCTGACCCCCGAGGGCCTGCCTCGCGGGCCGTCCGGCGAGTTCTGGCTCGGCACCGACGACCTCGGCCGGGACATCCTCGTCCGGATCGCCTACGGCTCGYGCATCTCGCTCCTGGTCGGTGTCGCGTCGACGGCGCTGACCGTCGTCATCGGCGTGGTCATCGGGCTTGCCGCAGGGTTCCTCGGGGGGATCGTGGACACGGTCCTGGCTCGACTGATCGACGTGGTCCTGTCGGTGCCCTTCCTGCTCGTCGCCATCGCCCTGGTCTCCATCACCGGTCCCAGCCTGATCGTCACCGTCCTGGTCATCGGGTTCTTCAGCTGGGCCTCGGTGGCCCGCATCGTGCGGGGACAGGTGCTGTCGATGCGCGAACGCGAGTTCGTCGAGGCCGCCCGGTCGCTGGGCGCCTCGAACTCCCGGATCATGTTCGTCGACATCCTGCCGAACGTCCTTGCGCCCGTGATCGTCTACGCCTCGCTGCTGATCCCGGTCGTGATCGTCGTCGAGGCCACGCTGTCGTTCCTCGGCCTCGGTCTGGCACCACCCACCGCAGACTGGGGCGGGATGATCAGCGAGGCCCAGAACTACTACACGACCTCGTGGTGGTTCGTGGTCTTCCCCGGCGCCGCCCTGCTGGTCACCACCCTCGCCTTCAACCTGCTGGGCGATGGGATCCGGGACGCCTTCGACCCGCGCGCCGCGCGGCTCATGGCGAAGTGAGGAGACCGTCATGGTGCGCTTCCTGATCCGACGCCTGGCCCTCGGCGTGCTCGTCCTGTGGCTGATCACGGTCGCCGTCTTCGRCCTCTTCTTCGTCGCGCCCAACAACGTGGCACGCACTCTCGCGGGTCGCCAGGCCACCCCGGAGACGGTGGCCGCGATCTCCCACCGGCTGGGTCTGGACCAACCGCTCTGGAAGCAGTACCTCGACTTCGTGGGCAACGCCGCGCGGGGGGACCTCGGCTACGACTACTACCACCAGGTACCGGTGACGACGATCCTCGGCGCTGCGCTGCCGATCACCATCTCGCTGGTCCTGGGGGCGGCACTCATCTGGCTCGGCCTCGGCGTCTTCAACGGCGTCATCTCCGCGACGCACCCGCGGTCGTTCACCGACCGGTCCCTGACGGCGCTGAGCCTGTTCTTCTACTCCACCCCGACGTTCCTGCTCGGCATCCTGCTGCTCTACGTGCTGTACTTCCGCCTGACCCTCGCCGGGCACACCGCCTTCCCGGCCGGCGGCTACGCACCCCTCGCAGGGGGCCTCACCGGGTGGGCCAACCACCTCATCCTCCCGTGGTTCACCCTCGCCCTGGTCTCCGCCGCCACCTACACCCGGCTCACCCGCGCCTCGATGCTGGACGTGCTGGGCGAGGACTACATCCGGACCGCCCGGTCCAAGGGCATCCGCGAACGCCGCGTCGTGCTTCGCCACGGCCTGCGCGCCGCGCTCACGCCCATCGTCACCCAGTTCGGGATCGACGTCGGCTCACTGCTGGGCGGCGTGGTGGTCACCGAGACGGTGTTCAGCCTGCCCGGGCTCGGCAAGACGGCGATCGACGCGATCAACCAGCAGGACCTGCCGGTGATCATCGGGATCGTGCTCTTCGCGGCGGCGGCCGTCGTGGTGGCCAACATCCTGGTCGACCTCGCGTATGCCGTGCTGGACCCCCGCGTCCGCCTCCACTGAGCCCTCCGACTTCTGGCCACGTGTGGCCCACCAGACCCCGACTTCTGGCCACGTGTGGCCCACCAGACCCCGATTCCGGGCCGCTGGTGCCGCAGTGGACGCCAGAAGTGCGAGGAGGATGGACGCCGAGAGGCCCGGCCCCCACAAGGGGGACCGGGCCTCTCGCTGTGACACGCGAACCGTGCCGGCCACGCGGCATACCGAGGTAGGCCGCGTGGAGCGGCTCAGTTGCCGGTGAGCTTCTCGCGCAGTGCGGCGAGGGCCTCGTCGGAGGCCAGGGTGCCCTCGGACTCCTGGGCGGCCGGGCGGCTGCTTGCGCTGCCCGTGTCGCTGTCGGACGACGAGGACGAGGACGAGGACGAGCCCGAGTCGGAGGAGTAGGACGTCCCGCTGCCGGCGTTCGCGGCAGCCTCGGCGTCGGCCTTGGTGGCCTCCTCGACCTGGGTCTTGTGGGCCTCCCAGCGGGTGTGGGCCTCGGCGTACTGCTTCTCCCACTTCTCACGCTGGGTGTCGAAGCCCTCGAGCCACTCGTTGGTCTCCGGGTCGAAGCCCTCCGGGTACTTGTAGTTGCCGGCCTCGTCGTACTCCGCGGCCATGCCGTAGAGGGTCGGGTCGAACTCGGCGACGGGCGCGCTGTCGTCGTTGGCCTGCTTGAGGCTCAGCGAGATCCGGCGACGCTCGAGGTCGATGTCGATGACCTTGACGAAGATGTCGGAACCGACCGTGACGACCTGCTCCGGCAGCTCCACGTGGCGCTCGGCCAGCTCGGAGATGTGGACCAGGCCCTCGATGCCGTCGTCCACGCGGACGAACGCACCGAACGGGACCAACTTGGTGACCTTGCCCGGGACGACCTGACCGATCGCGTGGGTGCGGGCGAAGTGCTGCCACGGGTCTTCCTGCGTCGCCTTGAGCGACAGGGAGACACGCTCGCGGTCCATGTCGACGTCGAGAACCTCGACGGTGACCTCCTGGCCGACCTCGACAACCTCGGACGGGTGGTCGATGTGCTTCCAGGACAGCTCGGACACGTGGACGAGACCGTCGACGCCACCGAGGTCCACGAAGGCACCGAAGTTGACGATGGAGGACACGACGCCGGAGCGGACCTGCCCCTTCTGGAGCTCCTTGAGGAACGTGGTGCGCACCTCGGACTGCGTCTGCTCGAGCCACGCACGGCGCGACAGGACCACGTTGTTGCGGTTCTTGTCGAGCTCGATGATCTTGGCCTCGATCTCCTTGCCCACGTAGGGCTGGAGGTCGCGGACACGACGCATCTCGACGAGGGACGCGGGAAGGAAGCCGCGCAGGCCGATGTCGAGGATGAGTCCACCCTTGACGACCTCGATGACGGTGCCGGTGACGACGCCGTCCTCTTCCTTGATCTTCTCGATCGTGCCCCAGGCGCGCTCGTACTGCGCACGCTTCTTGGACAGGATCAGCCGACCTTCCTTGTCCTCCTTCTGGAGGACCAGGGCCTCGACCTCGTCGCCGACCTTGACGACCTCAGAGGGGTCGACGTCGTGCTTGATCGAGAGCTCGCGGGAGGGGATGACACCCTCGGTCTTGTAGCCGATGTCGAGCAGGACCTCGTCCCGGTCGACCTTGACGATGACACCCTCGACGATGTCTCCGTCATTGAAATCCTTGATCGTCGCGTCGATCGCGGCGAGCAGTTCTTCCTCGGTGCCGATGTCGTTGATGGCAACCTGAGGGGCGGTCTTTTCGACCGTGCTGGCAGTCATGTAGTAGGAACTCCGATGGTGGACAGTGAATAGAAAGTGGTTGTTGTGCTCACGCAGACCGTGCCGCGATGAGACGGCACGACGAAGCGCGCACACGGAAGTGCACCTCCACCTTACCGACGGTGTCCGTGCAGGGTCAAAACGCGAGGGGTATGCCGGTGAGTGAGTATGCGCAGGTCAGTCGACGAGAGGCGGGTGCCGAGGAAACCGCCGCGGCCAACCGGTCGTGGTGGGACGCCGAGGCCGGCGAGTACTACGCCGAGCACGGCACGTTCCTCGGCGACGCCGACTTCGTCTGGGGCCCTGAGGGCTGGCGCGAGGACGAGCTGGGGCTGCTGGGCGACGTGGCGGGTCGGCGGGTGCTCGAGATCGGGGCCGGCGCGGGCCAGTGCGCCCGCTGGGTGGCTGCCGCCGGGGGCCAGGTCGTTGCCACCGACCTGTCGGCCGGGATGGTCCGCCAGGGGCTCGACCTCAACCTCACCCTGGCTCCCCCGGCGCAGCCCGTGCCGTTCGCCCAGTGCGACGCCGTGGCCCTGCCGTTCGGGGAGGCCACCTTCGACATCGTCTTCACGGCCTACGGAGCAGTGCCCTTCGTCGCCGACACGGCGCGGCTGATGCGCGAGGTGGCGAGGGTGCTTCGCCCCGGCGGGCGGTTCGTGTTCTCCACGACCCATCCGTTCCGCTGGGCCTTCCCCGACGACCCCGGGTCGGGCGGCCTGACCATGACCCAGTCCTACTTCGACCGGACCCCGTACGTGGAGGCCGACCCCGACGGTGAGGCGACCTACGTCGAGCACCACCGGACCCTGGGCGACCGGGTGCGCGAGCTGGTGGCCGCAGGCCTGGTCCTCGTCGACCTCGTCGAGCCGGAGTGGCCGGAGCGCAACGACCAGACCTGGGGCGGCTGGTCGCCACTGCGTGGCGGCTACTTCCCCGGCACCGCGATCTTCGTCTGCACGCGCGTATGAACACCGCGACCGCGGCCGCACCCGACGACGTCACGGACAGCCGTCTGGCCTGGTGGGTCTCGCCCGTGTTGGTCGTCGCGTCAGCCGCTGCCATCTACACGTTGCGGTCGAAGGCCACGGTGGAGTGCGACATCGGCATCAACGCTGGCGCGGCCATGCTCACGGCATTCCTGGCACTTCCCCTCTGGTGCCTCATTGTCTGGGCCGTGACCGAGCTCGTCCGCCGACTGCTGCCCCGGCCCGTCGCCCTCGCCATCAGCCTGTTGCTGCTCTGGGCGGCCAGCTGGCTCGTTCTCGGCTGGCTCGGCGCCCCTGATGGCTACCCGTCCACCTCCCCAACGTGCTCCGACAACGTGCCGAACTGGTGGCCGGGCTGGCTTCCCAGCTGAACGGCATACGCGACGAAGCACGGCCGGGCACGCACCACGAAGGGCCGCTCGGAGTCCGAGCGGCCCTTCGGTGTCCTGCGGATCGCGTCAGGCGGCTTCGCGTGAACCCCGGCGCCTGCCCCCGAAGGTGAGGAACAGTCCGAGGGCGAGCAACAGCAGCCCGACCACGATCGCGATGCCCGTCAGGGGACCGTTGATGAAGCCGAGCAGCGACCCCTTGGAGCCCCAGTCCTCGGCATTCTTCTTCACCGTGGCTTCGGAGTACCCGATGGTGCCCTTGGTCGTGAAGAGCTCGGGGTAGGCGTCGGTCGTGAGCGACTTCTCGACCTCTTCCTGGCCCTTGATCAGGACGCCCGTGTTGGGCTCGATCCACAACGTGCGGACGTTGCCGTAGTTCACCGTGGCAGTGACGTTGCCGGTCGCGGTGTCGCCGAACAGGGCCTTGGGGACGTCTCGCTGCGTCACCTCTGCCTTGGGGATGGTCTGGCGGAAGACGTAGGTGCTGACTCCCTCCAGCTTCTCCTCGCGGACGAAGCTGATGTCGGTGGCCTTGCCCAGGTCGCCGTCCCACCACTGGTAGGTCTTCTTCTGGACGTCGAACGGGAACTTGAAGAACAGTCCCTGGTGGTCGACGGGGACGACCTTGGCCGGGTCGTCGAGGTCACCGGCGGACTTGAAGTCCCCACAGCAGTTGGTGGACTCAGCGGTCTTGCGGTTGAAGGAGACACCTTCGTTGCTGTAGCTGAGGTCCGTCCACTTGCCGTCGATCTCGGCCTGCGACTGCACCGTGGTCTGCCAGAAGGCGTCGGTGTCCTGCTTCTTGGCATCCTTGGCCCTGCCAGGGATGCCGATGACGTTCCGTGTGCTCTTGAGATGGGCGTTCTCGAGCTTGTCGTAGTGTGACTTGCCGTCGTCGCCCTTGTAGACGTGCAGCGACGACATGCCCGTGCCCTCTGAAACTGACACCGAGCGTTGGTTCAGCTTGACGGTCGCAAGCCCGTCGTACAGAACCGGCTTCGCTGAAACACCTACAACCAACAGCAAAACTCCCAAAAGCGTGGCAACACTGCCAAGCACCTTGCGCATCCCGGCTCTCTCCTTGCGTTATGAGGTGGCAGGACCCTACCAGCGAGTAGCCTGCTCTCCGGTGCATTACGTGGAGAATGCCTCCACCCGTGTCCTAGGGACCCGGCGCTGCACCTGCAAAGCGAGAGAGATCGCGTTGTCCGACGTCCCAGTCTTCACCCCGGCTCCCCGCCCTGACGGGCCGCTGACCCAGCGCAGCGAGGACCAGGCCGTGCCCACCGCCTCTGAGCACGACGAGGCGGCCGACCACGCCCAGCTGTGGCACGCTCCCATGACGGGCTACCTGGGCTGGCTGCGCGCGCACCTCACGGGTCCCGACCGCCTCGCACTGGGCGTCGTGCTCGTCCACCTCGTGCCCGTGTGGTGGCTCGTCGCCGGTGGCGGGCTCTACCTCGACGACCTCCGTGCCCAGGCGTACGCCCGTGACCAACAGTTCTGGGCGTTCGTCATCTCCTCCAACGGCACCCACCTCGCTCCCGGTGCCCGCACGCTGGACTGGCTCCAGGCCCGCTACGCCCCGCTCGAGTTCTGGCCGGCGCTCGTCGCCACGCTGGCGATCCACCTGCTGCTTGGCCTCGCGGTCTGGCTCCTGCTCCGAGAGCTCGTCGGTCCCAGGTCCTCTGCAGTGGTGTTTCTCGCCATCGCCCTGGTGTCGCCGGCCACCATCTCGGCCGTCGCGTGGTTCCGCCAGTCGCTCACCACCCTGCTCCCCCTGGCCCTCGTGCTCCTGGCCGCAGCCGTCGTGGTTCGGGGGGCGCGGCTGGCCTCCTGGCGCTGGCTGCTCGCCTCCGTGCCCCTGCTGTGTGTCGGCCTCCTCTTCTCGGAGCGGGCTCTGGCGGGGTGCGCGCTCGTGGTGGCCCTCGCGGCGTTCGTCCCCCAGTGGACGGACGCCCCGCGAACGGGTCGGGCCCGCGCCCGGGTTCGTCGCGCGCTGCTGCTCGGCCTGGTCCTCGCCGTGCCGGTGGCGCTCTACCTCCTCGCCTACAGCAGCGGCCCCTACGACCAGGGCCACACGGGGCGCCTCACCGCCGCCGACCTCGGCACCCTGCTGGTGCGCTCGGTCGGGCTGGGCATGGTGCCGGGCCTGTTCGGCGGCCCCTGGCGCTGGCAGCCGAGCGGGCCGGCTCTGTCCGCCGCGCACACCCCCGTCGCCCTGGCGGCGCTGGCCTGCGGCGGCCTCGCAGTCGGGCTCCTCGTTGCATCCCGTCGTTCACGCCGACCGGTCGGTGCGGCCATGCTGGTCGCTGCCGCCTACATCCTGCCGATCGAGCTGTTCCTGTTCGTCGGTCGGTACGCGGGGTTTGGGCAGGCGACCGCGGCCGACGTCCGACTCTACGCCGACTGCACCATCGTGCTCGTCATCGCGCTGGCCGTTGCGTTCCTCGGCTGGCGCTGCACCGCAGCGCCGGCTCGGCCGGCGGGCGTGTCCGGTGGCGGTCGCGCGCTGGCCGGGGTACTCGTCCTCGTGGTGCTGCTGGGCACCGTCGTGTCATGGAAGGGCTTCGCCGACCGTTGGCACACGAACAGGACCACGGCATACGTGGAGGCGCTGCGGACCGGGATCGCCCAGGACAACAGGTATGGCCTCAACACCGCCGTCTCGATCCTGCCCGGCCCGATCTCCGACGATGTCATCCCCGGCTGGATGCAGACCGAGATCTCGACGGAGGACCTCGTCCTCCTGCTCAACCCGGGGATGGATGTGACCTTCAACAAGGTGACCGTCCAGTACGTCAACGACGACGGCCACCTGGTCGACGGCCGCACCCAGCTCGTCAAGCGGTTCGACCAGGGCGACAAGGGTTTCTGCGGCCACCCGGTCCTGCCCACCGACCCCGCCCCGCTGGTGCTCCACGCATCCCAGCCGATTCCCTACCAGCGCGACGAGCTGGTCGAGGTGGGGCTCCTCGTCAGTGATCAGACGTCGCTGCGCCTGGACGTGCTGGACGACCGCGGTGTCGCCCACCCAGTCGCGTGGGCCAAGCCGACCCAGCTGGACCGTGGACCGTTCATCGTGCGCCTCCGCGTGCCGTACGGGGTGCGCGTCACCGGACTGCAGGTGCACCAGCCCCAGGCCGGTGTCTGCGTGACGTCGGCGTCAGTGGTGGTCCCGGTGGCCGGCCGATGAAGGCCACCACGGGCACCGACCTCGGCGGGCGGCTGACCGCCCTCGAGGGGCTGCGGACCTTCGCCGTCCTCGCCGTCGTCGCGACCCACGCGGGTTTCCTCTGCGGCACGACCGGCGGCCACGTGCTGCCGGGGCTGGTGTCGCGGCTCGACTTCGGCGTGGCGATCTTCTTCGTGCTCAGCGGGTTCCTGCTGCACCTGCCGCACGCGCGGGTCGCGTCGGGCGAGGGCCGGGCGCCGACCACCCGCGACTACTTCCTGCGCCGTACGGCGCGCATCCTGCCCGCGTTCGTGGTCTGCGTCGCCGCGACCTGGGCTCTGGTCCCCGAGGCCCGGCGGGCACCCACGACCAACTGGCTGGCGACGACCTTCCTCGTCCAGACGCTCAACGTCGACTGGCACATTCCCGCCCTGAACCACCTGTGGAGCCTGTCGACCGAGGCGGCGTTCTACCTCGCCCTGCCACTCCTGGTGGCCGTGCTGCGCCTCCTGGGGCGCGGCCGTCGCCCTCTCACCTCCCAGGCCGTCCTGCTGCTGGCGCTCATGCTCCTGGTGTGGGTCTACCGCGCGCTCGTCAGCCAGGGCTTCGCCGGGTTGCCCCTGGCCGCGCTGGTGTGGCTGCCGGGCTACCTCGACTGGTTCGCAGCCGGCATGCTGATCGCGATCGTGCGGATCGGTGCCCCACGGGTCGGCTGGGCCCGATCCGTGGCCGAACTGGCCCGGTCCGTGCCGGTCGCGGCCCGGCTGCTCGGGGCCGTTCTCATCTGGCTGGCCACCACCAGGCTTGCCGGGCCCTACGACCTGTCACCCGCCACCGTGAGCGAGGACCTCGCCAAGCACCTGCTCTACCTTGCCGCAGCCGCGCTGGTCGTCGCACCGGCCGCGCTGGGTGCCACCGACGCCGTCACGAGGTTCCTGTCCAACCGCGTCATGGTGTGGTGCGGGACGGTGAGCTACGGCGTGTTCCTGTGGCACCTGCCCCTGATGTATGCCGTGCGCTCGGCCCTCGGGCTCCAGCTCTTCGGCGGCCACTTCTGGCTCACCCTTCTCGCGACGCTGGCGGTCACCGTCCCGGTCTCGGCGCTGAGCTGGTACCTGCTCGAGCACCCGGTCCTGCGATGGGTGCACCAGCGGACCCGGAGGGCGCCCGACCCGGTGCCGGCCCCGCAGGTCGCTGCCGCAGCGAGCTAGCCGCAACCAGCGCCGCGACCAGTAGGAGGGCCAGACCGGTCGCCAATGCGCCCCGGTTGGTCGCCGCCGGGTGCGACCAGGGCGCCCAGGCGGCCACCCCCACCATGAGGGTGCCCGTCAGCAGGACGAGCAGCTCGGCGCTGCGCGAGCGTCGCACGACGAGGGCGGCCACGGCCAGGGCCAGCACGGCCCAGAGTCCGCCGAGCGCCACCGTGCCTGCTGCGGCCAGCACGAGCGGGACCGCCGACGGCGCCCGGACCGCCCGCCGCGCCCGGGGCGCCTCGGCGGCGGCTCGGGTACCGCCCCGGGCGGGCCAGAAGGCGAGGAGCACGACCAGCAGGGCGGTGAACAGCCCCACCACGAGGCCTGCGAGGAAGGGCCTCTGCGGCGTGAACTCCAGGCTGACCACACCCCCGGCGCCGGCCGGCACCACCCAGCCCTGGTGCCAGCCGTCGAGCATGACGGGCGTGAGGGGGCGCCCGCCGAGGGTGGCCCGCCAACCCGGGTTGGCGTTCTCGTCGATCCCGAGCACCCGGGCTCCGTCGGAGGTGGCGACGTCCACCGACCGTGACGTGGCCGAGTAGGCCTTCCAACCCAGCACCGTGTCCGAGGCGGTGCTCGCCGTCGCGACCGTGGCATCGCGGGAGCGCAGGACGAGGGTGTCGGGCAGGAACTCCGCCGAGGCGTTCGAGGACACCTCAACATCGTCGCCCAGCGACACAGGCTCGCAGGCGGCATACCGGACCGGGCGGCCAGCCACGATGTCGGCAGCCGACCCCGTGACCTCCGTGGGGACCCGCTTCCCCTCGACCACGAGCTCGGGGCCGAAGCCGCACACGCGGCCGACCTCGCGCCCGGGGTCCAGCGCGGGCCACGCCTGCTTGCCCACGCGCAGCTCGCCGATGACGACCGGCATGGGACCGACCACGCCGCCGGTGCGCACGGTGCGGCTGGTGGTGGCGGCGAGGATGGTGACGGTGACCGTTCGGGCCGCGGTCCGGGGCAGGTGGATGGTGCCGTCGAGCTGGACGGCGCGTTCGAAGCTCTGGCCGCCGACGGTGACCCGCACCTTCATCGGGCGGGCGCCAGTAATGGCCGGCGCGGTCTCGAGCACGAGCTCGGAGAAGGTCTGCTCGTGGCCGAGCCGGAGGGTCAGCTCGGGGGTGCTGTCGGCAGGGTCGGACGCCCAGTACGTCGCCGGGTCGCCGTCGACGACGGTGCCGGGACGGACCTGGGGGTCGTCGGTCCAGCGGCTGGGGCTGGACACCCTCACCCCCTGCTGGGTGTCGAGCATGGCCTCGAGCGCGTCGCCCGGACGCGCAACGACGGTCCCCGCGACGGTGTAGCCACCCTGCGCGCCGGGCACCACACGACGCAGGGCGTGCTCCTCCTCACCCTGCCTCGTGCGGGCGATCTGACAGCGGACGTACCCGTCGACGTCCTCGACGCACGGTCGTCGGCTGTCCCGGGTGACGGCGAACCGGTACTCGTCTGCGCGACCAGCATCGGGGACGCGCAGCGCTTCGGCGGTGGACGGCAGGGCCCCCGCACCGATGTCGGCGACGGCCACCGGGGCGCCGGGTCGCCCACGGACCGCCGCGATGCGGACCTCGACGTAGCGCGTCGGTCCCTCCGGCACGCGGGCGACCACGGACTGGTTGCGCTGGTCGCCGGTGCCGGCGATCGGATCGACGCCGGTGCGGGCCCGACCGTTCTCAGTGCGGACCTCGACGGCGGAGACGTCGGCCGACCGGGTGGCGTCGAACCGGACGGTCAGCGCGTCTCCCGGTGTCACCTGCTTCGGCCAGGCCACCCGTGCCCAGGAGCCGGTGGCCTCGCGAGCGGAGACCCACGCCGTCTCCCCGTTGGCGTCGAACGCGGCATACGGACCCTGGGCGAGCTGGAGCTGCTGGCCGAGCAGCGGCGTGGCCAGGCTCGACGAAGCAGTGACCACGGCTCCCCCGGTCACCTGCGCCACCGTCTGGTCCGTGGGGACGCGGAATACCGTCGGCAGCCAGTCGTGGCTGCTGCGGGTCGCGCTGTAGGCTTCGTCCGCACGTAGCGGCGGCCCGTAGGAGTCACGGATGGCCGCGAACGACGCCTCGCGACGCTGGGCCGTGTCCGTGCCGATCGTGCGCAAGGCACCGCCAGCTCGACGCAGCGCGCCGACCGAGTCCCGGTCGGAGGCGAGGACCCAGTGCCCGGTCTCGCGCGCCGCGGCCTCGGGACCACCGGTCGCCACCGAGACCGTGCTCGCGGGCGAGAGCGTCGGCTGCACGGGGTCGCTGCCGGCCACGTCGAAGACCTGGAGCATGGGGACGCCCTGGTCGATGCCGTCGTCGACGGCGACGTCGGCGCGAGGGCTGCCGCCGAGGTAAGGGCCGAACGGGCGGCCGGGCTGCACGCCCGGGGTGTCGAGCAGGGCCCGGCGCACCACGAGCGGGGCCGGTGCGCCCGTGGCACGCCAGTCGAGATCCGCCCGGACCAGGACCCGGCTGACGCCAAGACCCCGCAGCAGGTTCGCCAGCTCGTCGCCACCCCGGCCCTGCGTCACCAGCTGCTCGACAGCGTTGAGCTGCCGGGTGGCCCCGGCCGACCCCAGCGGCACGCCGTCACGGACGATCCAGGGTGCGGACGCCAGCGGTTGGAGCGGCTCGTCGCGCGGTGCACCCCAGAGGCCCTGGTAGAACTGCGACCCCGGCAGGACCAGGGTGCGGTCGTGCGGCCGCTGGCCGAGGAAGTCGGCAGCCTGCTTCCACCAGTCGGGCACGCCGAGGTAGGAGCCCCGCTGGGTGACCCCGGTGACCGCGGTCGGCAGGACCATGGCCGTGACGGCGAGGATGGTGACGCCCTGGAGCACGCGGTGCACCACCACCCTGCCCGTGGTGGGGATGCGCACGGCGGCGAGGACGTGGGCCAGTCCGAGGGCGATGGGCAGGCGCGCCACCAGGTCGAACTTGTGCACGTTGCGCATCGGTGCGAGGGGTCCGTCGAGCAGGTGCTGCAGGGTGTCCGCCCACGGCGGCGCGAGCGGCCCGGTGTGGCCCAGCGTCAGCAGGACCAGGCCGGCGACGAGGCCCAGCTGGAGGAAGCGGGCGTGCCGCAGGTCGCTGCGAGCCAGGCCCCAGCACCCGAGGACCGCGATCTCCAGCCCGGCCAGGACGGTCGCACGGCTGGTGAGCACGGTGAACGCCGCAGGCCACTGCGGACCCCCGGACGTGACCACCGCGGCGATCCAGTGCGTCGTGCCGCGCAGGGCCTCCGGCAGGGACGCGGTCGAGGTGGTGACCGACGCCGACTCGATCCAGTCGAGGAACGGCGGCGAGTACCGGCCGAGCAGCAGCAGCGGCACCACCCACCACAGCGTCGCCGCGACGACCGACGGCACCCACCAGAGCAGCACCCGGCGTGACGCGCGGTCGCGCAGCCGGAGCACGAGCAGGATCGTCGGCAGCACGAGGACCGCGCCGGTCGCGACCGCGTTGACCCCGCCCACGCAGAGCACCGCGACCGCGGACCGGGCGGCCGAGCGCCGCTCGGTGCCGGGCCGGGGCCGGATCAGCGGCAGGAGCACCCACGGCGCCATCGCCATCGGCCACACCTCGACGCTGATCGACCCCAGGCCACCCGTGATGCGCGGCGACAGGGCGTACGCAAGGGCGCCCAGGGAGGCCGTGAACGCCGTGCCGATCCCCATGCGTCCGGCCAGCAGCCGGCAGCCGTGGTACGCCAGGAGCAGCAGCAGGGACCACCAGAGCCGCTGCACCACCCAGGCCGGGAGCCCGGCCGAGTGCAGCAGGGCATGGAACGGCCCCATCGGGAAGAGGTAGCCGTACGCCTGGTTCTGTAGCTGGCCGGCCGCACCCAGCGGATCCCACAGGTGCAGCGCCCGACCCAGGAAGCCCCACGGGTCGACGGTGAGGTCGATCTTGGTGTCCGCGGCGACCAGCCGCGGGTCCTGCACGAACGCGAAGACGACGAGGAAGACCGAGACCAGGACCTGACGGAAGACCGCCGCGGCGCGCTCGTTCGTCCCCGGGACAGGAACGGTCACCGGGCCCGCTTCCGCACGACGATGACGCTGTTCCAGCACGCCACCTCGCGCAGCCCGGGGACACGGATGACCCACTTCGCCCACGAGGGGTGGTACCGCGGCAGCACCTCGACGACCCGCACGGCCCCCGTCGCCTCGACGGCGTCCAGCCAGCGCATCATCCGCCCCACCGAGCAGGCGAACAGGGAGCGACCGAAGTCGTTCTTGGGGCGCTTGCCGTGCCTCGCGGCATACCTGTCGGCGGCCCGCCGACCCCCCAGGTAGTGCCACGGTGCCGTCTCGTGCCCACCCCAGGGCGACAGCCACGGGGTCCACGACAGCACCATGAGGCCACCTGGTTGCAGGATCCGCAGCATCTCGTCGGCCATCGCCTCAGGTTCCGGCACGTGCTCGAGCACGTTGCTCGAGTACGCGACGGTCACCGAGCCGTCGGCGAAGGGCAGTGCAAGGCCAGAACCCCGCACCGCGTTGGCCCCCACCTGGCCGCGCGCCGTCAGCTCGCCCACGTCCGGTTCCACACCGGCATACCCGGCTCCGGCTGCGACGAAGGCGTCGGCGAAGTAGCCCGGTCCCCCACCGATGTCGACGACGGTGGCGCCCTCGAGCGTCGTCCACCGGCGCACCTCCGCGACCGAGTCGACGGCCAGGGTCGAGTAGAAGCGGTCGGGATCGGTCTGCTCCACGAGGAAGGCCCGGAACAGCTCCACCG